>JBBDIE010000175.1:6501-70777 GCA_040880545.1 Bacteroidales bacterium
GCAACGACAGGCCTGATAACAACCCAAACGATCGGGGGAACCAGACTCCACGTACTAATGAGAACAGGGGTAATCACTATGGCAATGACAGGCCTGATAACAACCCAAACGATCGGGGGAACCAGACTCCACGTACAAATGAGAACAGGGGCAATCAATATGGCAATGACAGGCCGGACAATAATCCCAACGATCGCGGGAACCAAACTCCCCGTTCAAATGAAAACAAGGGTAACAGCAATGATGTGAAGAGGAGTACTTCAGGATCCCAGGATAATGGTTCAAATAAGGAGGTACAAACAACACGTCCTTCTTCAAGCCAGGGAAACACACAGTCGCAGGAAAACAGAAACTATACACCAGGTTACACACAGCCCAGGAGTAACTCCGGGTCAGAAAAGGTAACTACAACCAGGCCAGCTACAAGTAGCAGCAACGGATATACGAGACCTGCCACCACTAGCAGTTCAAGGAAAAGCAGCAGTACCTATACCAGGCCAAGCAGCAGTAGCACCAATACAAGGCCCAGCAGCAGCAGTACCTATACAAGGCCCAGCAGCTCAAGTAGCAGCAGTTCCTACAGCAGGCCAAGCAGCAGTAGCTCAAATCGCAGCAGCAGTTCTTATTCAAGGCCCAGTAGTTCAAGCCGGAGCAGCAGTTCATACAGCAGCCCAAGCAGTGGCAGTTCAAGTCGCAGTAGTTCATCCTACAGCAGTGGTTCAAGGAGCAGTTCCAGCGGGTCCAGCAGTTCAAGCAGCAGCAGCTCGAGCCGCAGTTCTTCACGAAGATAATACGTACATATTATTTTTAATTCCGGGGGAGTTATCCTCCCGGTTTCATAACGTAATTCGAAAAAAATGAAAACAAGTTATTATATATCTGTAATAGTCCTGTTTCTGGCTGTTTCAGTTTCAGCACAGGATCAGATACAGGCATTCCGTTTCTCTCAGGTCTATCCTGTAGGAACCGCACGCTATACATCCATGGGTGGTGCATTTGGAGCGATCGGCGGCGATTTTACCGCTGCTTCCCAAAATCCAGCCGGTTTAGGGATTTTCCGAAACTCAGAGTTTACCATTACTCCTTCTTACATTCTGAATAATTCCAGATCCAAATACCTCGGTGAATCAAACAGGGACTTCGCCACTAATATGAGTATCGGTAATTTAGGACTTGTGACTTCGTACAATACTGGCAGGAATGAAGGATTGGCAGGCGCAACTTTCGCTTTTGGATATAATGCACTCAATAACTTTCATAGTACAGCACTTATGCATGGTATTAATGAAAACACCTCTCTATTGGATAATTTTGCATGGTATGCCAATAATAACAATGAGCTGGATATCTTTTATGAGGACCTGGCAAATGAAATTGGCCTGATGCCTCTGGATACTGTACAGAACGAGTACTGGCATTATCTGCAGCCTTATGATGATATCGGATATGATGGATATGGACAGGAACAGATAAGGGTGCTTGAGCGTCGTGGAAACATTGGAGAGTATGCATTCTCAGCCGCGATGAATATCAGCCACAAACTTTATTTAGGTGGTACTGTGGGCATCCATTCAGTAAGGTTTTATGAGGATATTTACCAAAAAGAGACAGATATAAATGACCTGGAACCTGAATTTGAATCGTTCCGTTTTGGAGAGTATAATTCAACCAGGGGCTATGGTTATGTCTTTAAGATTGGGTTGATATTTAAACCAATTCATATTTTAAGAATCGGGGCATCATTCCATGCACCGGTTATTTACCAGCTGACAGACGATAAATTTACAGAATTAAATAGTTATTGGGACTCCAATTCAGGGTTAACCAATGATTATGCTTCCTCCGGGCTGTTTTCAAAAGAATACACACTACGTACACCTTACAGGGCTTCCCTGAGTACTACAGTATTATTGGGAAAATTAGGATTGATAGCTGCAGAATATGAATATGTGGATTACTCCTCATCGGATCTTGATAGTCCGGGATATAAATTTGTTAATGAGAATAGTTCCATTGCAAGGGATTTTGGAGTGGCACATAATCTGAAGGCAGGAGCAGAAATTAGACTAAACCCGGTATATCTCAGAGCAGGGGCTCAGTATTATATGAATCCTTATACCGAAGCAGCCAATGGTTCCGACATTCTTGTTTACAGTGGTGGAATTGGGGTGAAAGTCAATCAAACATTTATAGATGTTGCCTACTCGTTGAGAACCAGTTCTGAAACCTACGGACTGTACCAACATTTTTCATCAGATGTTGAAAATGAATTTGAAATATCCGACATAGCATACACCAGAACCAACGTAATGGTCACACTTGGCTATAAGTTTTAATATTGATCTGTTATAAAATCAGCCCGGCAGAATGAATAACTGCCGGGTTTGTTATTTCACCAAGATGCTGTCTGACAGGACCTTCCCGGCATTGCTTCCTTCGTTAAACAGCAGATCCAGGATGCTCAGTTCAGAAACGAATCCATGTCTGTCTGAAAAGACCTGGTGATAGGGGATCGGATGATAGGCATACCGGTGATGCCTGAAAGCTTTTTTTGGGTGAATAACCTCGCTGATATCTGTGCCAGGCTCGGGAGAATGATATGTTTCAGTACGATCCAGGTTCATCTGCCTGCCAAACAGACTCAGACTGGCCCGCAGGAGTTCAAAATTAAAATCTGCAAGAAATTTATAATGCTTCAGGTAAAATGGAATGAAGGAATCGTTAATAAATTCAAAGAATGGGGCAGAGGAATAGGCTGAACTTATGCTCCTCCAATGGTTATGCTGCCATTTGGTGTCGTAGTCGATCCTGACATCCTTCATCAATAACCTGGTTCCATGAACCTTTACAATGGGTATCACAAGATTGATGACACCGTTGGCTCCGAGAATCCTGCACCGGTTCCGGTAGGTCTGCTTTGAATAATGGTCAAATTGCTCTATTACAGTCTTGTTACCGTGTTGCAACAGTAAAGAAAAGTAAGAGACCGGTGCATTGTAATAGCAGGGAAGGACCATGCTGAAAAGTGCTTATCTGTTGCTTCTTACAATTTTAAAGAATCTGTTCCAGCGGACACCCCCATACTCTTTATCGACACTTAACCAGATTACACGAGGTTTTCCTATGATGTGGTCCTCAGGTACAAACCCCCAAAAACGGGAATCGGCCGAATTGTGTCTGTTATCACCCATCATGAAGTAGTAATCCATTTCAAAGGTATAGCTGTCTGCAGGTACTCCATTAATCATGATGGTACTGTCAGAAATCTCCAGTTCATTGCTTTCGTACGCCTCAATGATACGTCGGTAAAGAGGGAGGTTCTCCAGGGTTAAATGCACCTGCTCTCCCTTGGCAGGGATTTTTAACGGTCCGTAAAATTCTGCATTCCATGGGTAATCCATACTATGAGGGAAGGCACTACGGTCATATTCCCCCGCTTCATACATCTGTAATGGCCTAACATGGCTGATACCAGGGAATTGTGAAATGGCTTTTGCACCTTCAACTGACAAAGGAAACATATAATTTGGATTATTCCTGACATCGGCTGATTGCCTGGGGATACCAAATTTTTCCACTGATTTGGGATTTAGTGGTGATCCGTCGGTGGTAACGCGGTATAATTGTTGAATACCCTGATATGCAGGCTGAGGTTCACCGTTTACGACAATCATGTTCTCCCTTACAACCAATTCATCACCGGGTATTGCCACACAACGTTTTATATAATTATCTCGTCGGTCAACCGGTCTGGTTTCAATGTCGTAGAGTTTATGAATCTGTTTCCTGGCATAATTTTCATAAATCTCATACTTTAACTGCCTGTTATTTTTTGTCTTGTCTCTTTCCATGAGATCATAGGCCTCATCCCTTACCAGATCATAATAATCAAAATTTCCTTTGGCATATAACCTGTGATCCGACGGTTCAAGTGCCACGGTATCGGAGGCCGGGAAATTGAAAACCACCATGTCATCCCTTTTAACATCACTGAAACCTTTGAGCCTCTTGTAAGGTCTCCTGATCCATTCGAGGTACGTCTTCTTGTTCAATATAGTGTTGGGAAGGAAAGGAACAGCGAGAGGCGTATTTGGAGTCCTGGGGCCGTAGGCGGTCTTACTCACATACAGGTGATCACCCACAAGCAGGGTGCCCTCCATGGAAGGAGTAGGGATCTTATAGTTTTGAAAAAGAAAAAGGTTGATCAGTGAAACGGCAACCACAGCAAATATCAAAGCGTCGAGCCATTCAATGATCACATGATTCTTCCTGCCCCGTTTTTTCCAGAACGACCAGTTGACTTTTTTACTTACATAAATATCGAATACAATGGGCAATCCGAACAGGAACCAGTAATTACCAAGCCAAACCACGAACAGAATATATAATCCTGAAGCTATCCCAAATCGTGTATATTTATCCTTAAAATAATTCTTCATTATCGCTGTTTAATTAATGCGTTTAAAGATACGGTCTTTTCTTAAACCCCCAACAAAAGAATCATTGGGATCTGATGACAGCCATATTGTAACTGCCTTACCCAGCAGATGGTCCTCAGGTATAAAACCCCAGTGTCTCGAATCAGCAGTATTATGCCTGTTATCACCCAGTACAAAATAGTAATTCATTTTGAATGTATAGGTCTCTGACACTTTCCCGTTAACATAATATTTTCCGTCGTTAAATATAACGTGGTTCATTTCATAGACTTCAATGGCTCGGGAATAAACCGGGTAGGTATATGGATCAAGTTTTACCGTCATCTCCCTGGCAGGAATTACCAGAGGCCCAAACAGGTCATTGGTCCATTTGTACCTCTGATCATGAGGGAATATCTCTGGGTTGTTGAAAGACAGGACCGGTTCCACAAACCTTTGAATGCTTCTTACTTCCGGAAAATTATTTAGCAGCATCGACTGTTCAATGGTAAGATAGATAACGTGAAGGGAGTTGGCCGGATTGTAGGTGATCTCATTATTAAGGATATTTAATGAATCCAGCAGAATTTCAGGCAGTGCTTCGCCCTTAGTTTTGACATAAAATTTAAGTTTCTGTTGTGGCAGGAATTCGACCAATTGCCGGTTTACTGTCAGGCGCCCGTCCATGATTTCGATGGTATCTCCGGGAAGGCCGACGCATCTTTTGATGTAGTTTTCGCGACGGTCCACCGGATGTGAGATAACGTTAAAATGTTCATGGATATACTGCTTTCCGTATTGCCTTACCAGTGAATAATAATTCTGACCAGGGTACTCAACTATCATGGAATCTCCTTCAGGAAATGAGAAGACGATCACATCTCCACGCTTAACCCTTGAAATACCGTTTAATCGTTTGTATGGCTTTAATAATTTTTCCGAATATGTCTTCTTCCCATTGGGCAGATAATCGGGTAAAAAAGGCCAGCTCAGGGGTGTATTGGGAAGTTTTGGTCCGTAAGCCAGCTTACTGACAAAGATATAATCTCCCGCTTTCAGACTTCCCTCCATGGAGGAAGTAGGAATTTTATAAGCTTCTACGAACAGCACCTTTATTGCAGTGGTTATAAATATGGCTATGGCAATGTAACCTGTCCATTCCAGAGTTTTAGCGATTTTATTTGGAACAGGATAGTGTTTGTTCAATTTGGGAATAACCCTGCTGATGAAGTAATCAAAAATGATCAAATTAAAAAGCAGGAACCAGTATGCAGTGGTCCAGATAACCAGCATAGACCAAAGCAGCATCCAGATCAGGAACCAGGTAATTCGTCTTCGGGGTATGTTCATCGGTTACAAATTGAGCATTTCCTGCATACTGTGTATTCCTGACTTTCCTTGCATATATTCAGCAGCCAGAACTGCACCAGTTGCAAAACCTACCCTTGATTTGGCATTGTGAGATATACTAATTGTATCTATTTCAGATTCGTAAGTAACACAGTGGTAACCACTCACTTCACCTTCTCGTTTGGAATTAATGTAAATATTTTTCGGCTCACCCTCTTTGCGTGTCCAGGAATTTTTGGAAGAGATTTTTTCTGTAATCTGATTTGCCAGGGAAATAGCAGTACCACTCGGAGCATCCAGTTTATGGACATGGTGGATCTCTTCTATGGAGACATCATATTCCTGAAAGTTTTGCATGATCTCAGCCAGGCGTGTATTCATGGCAAATAACACATTAACGCCAATACTGAAATTTGATGCATAGAACAGACCGCCGTTTGTTTCATTGCAGAGCTTTATTGCCTGATCCAGCTTATCCAGCCAACCTGTAGTTCCGGATACAACGGGAACATTTTCCCTGATGCAGACAGAGATATTCTGAAATGCTGAATCGGGCGTTGAAAATTCGATGGCCACATCAATGTCGCGGAGATTTTCCTGGTTCAGATCTCCGGCGTTGGTCACATCAATGATCAGACCTATGGTATGTCCCCGTAATTCTGATATCCGGGCAATTTCACGTCCCATTTTACCGTATCCGATGATGGCTATATTCATGATTGTTTGTTTGATAATGCAAAAATAATATAAAAGATATATAATACTGTGTGATTGTATGGCCGAAGTGCAGGCACTCTCCATAAGCACTGCTGTTCAACAAAAAAAGGGTGTCTGTTGAGACACCCTTTCATATATTTCCGGAAAAATTTATTTTACTTTTTTCACGATAGACTCAAACGTTTTGGGATCGTTCATGGCCAGATCGGCCAGCACCTTTCGGTTGAGGTCGATCCCATTACTCTTGAGTTTATGCATGAATTCAGAGTAGGACATACCATATTCGCGTACAGCTGCATTAATCCTTTGTATCCATAGTGCGCGAAATTCTGCTTTTTTCTTTCTACGGTCACGATAGGCATATTGCAACCCTTTATCGTGGGCATTTTTTGCTACTGTCCAGACATTTTTTCTTCTGCCCCAGTAACCCCGTGTTCTTTTCAGAACCTTTTTTCTTTTTTGTCTTGACGCTACCGCGTTAACTGATCTTGGCATTTTTCATTGTTTTTTGGATGACAGCGCTCGAATTATTCGAGACTTTCAGGCTTGGCATCCTGGTTAATCACTAATTACCTTTATGTAATTTTTACTTCATTGAGAGCAATTGCTTTATATTCTTCTGATCCGCGTGGTGTACCTCACCAAAATAGGTCAGGTTTCTTTTACGCTTCTTAGATTTCTTGGTCAAAATATGACTTTTGAAAGCATGCTTTCTCTTGATTTTTCCTGTTCCGGTAAGCGAAAAACGTTTTTTTGCTCCCGGATTGGTTTTCATCTTCGGCATTTCAAAAAATATTAACTGTTTAACTAAACTATTTTTTACTCTTAACTTTTGGAGAAAGGAACATCGTCATTCGTTTCCCTTCCAACTTTGGAAGCTGTTCAACTTTAGCCACATCTTCCAGATCCTGTGCAAGCCGGAGAAGCAAAATCTCTCCTTTCTCTTTAAATAAAATGGTCCTTCCCTTAAAGAACACAAATGCTTTTACTTTCGCTCCCTCCTCGATGAACTTCACTGCATGTTTCATCTTAAACTCATAATCGTGCTCATCAGTATTGGGGCCGAATCGAATCTCCTTCACCACAATTTTTGTGGTTTTGGCTTTCATCTCCTTCTGTTTCTTTTTCTGTTGATAAAGAAACTTCTGATAATCAACAACCCTGCAAACTGGGGGGTCGGCATTCGGCGAAATTTCCACCAGGTCCAAATCCAGTCCGTCGGCAATTTTAAGTGCTTCCGAGAGGGTATATACTCCGGGTGTTTCTAAATTCTCTCCAACGACTCGAACTGTTGCTGCTCGAATTCGTTCGTTTACTTTGTGTTGAGGTTCCGGTTTACGGTCTCTTCTGTAATTTCTGCCACCAGGTCTGGCCATAAAAATATTTTAATTTTTGAGATTTCTAAATGGTATCAATTGATTCCAATTGATTTTCCACTTCTTGTGAAATAAATTTTGCAAATTCTTCAAGGTTCATAGCTCCTTTGTCTCCTTCTCCCTGTCTTCTGACGGAGATTGTATTACTTGCTGCCTCCTTTTCTCCAACGATGAGCAAGTAGGGGATGCGCTTTAACTCACTATCCCTGATCTTTTTACCTATTTTTTCACTCCTCTCGTCAATCAGGGTGCGAATATCGTAATTATTTAGGAATTTTGAAACTTTTTCTGCATAATCATGGTACTTTTCACTGATGGGGAGGATCACAGCCTGGTCAGGTGTCAGCCATAAAGGAAATTTTCCGCCTGTATGCTCTATAAGCACTGCAACAAACCTTTCCATACTTCCAAAGGGTGCACGGTGGATCATGATGGGCCGGTGTTTCAGGTTATCAGCGCCTGTATATTCAAGTTCGAACCTCTCGGGCAGGTTATAATCGACCTGGATCGTTCCAAGTTGCCATTTTCTGCCAATGGCATCCCTTACCATGAAGTCCAGTTTCGGTCCGTAGAAAGCTGCTTCGCCATATTCGATTATGGTTTCCAGCTTCTTTTCCTCCGCAGCCGCAATGATCGCCTTTTCTGCCTTTTCCCAGTTTTCATCACTACCGATATACTTTTCATGATCAGTCTTGTCCCTGAGTGATATCTGGGTTATATAGTCATTAAAATCAAGGGCTTTGAATATGTGGTGAATAATATCGATCACTTTTATAAATTCCTCTTTCAGTTGGTCCGGACGACAGAATATGTGTGCATCGTCCTGGGTAAAGCCACGAACCCGTGTAAGGCCATGAAGCTCTCCACTCTGCTCGTACCTGTAAACAGTGCCGAATTCAGCCATGCGTACCGGTAAATCACGATAGGAACGGGGTTTTGAACTATATATTTCGCAATGATGGGGACAGTTCATCGGTTTCAGCAGAAATTCCTCGCCTTCCTGCGGCGTGGATATGGGCTGAAAACTGTCTTTACCATATTTTTCGTAATGGCCCGAAGTAATATACAAATCTTTTAGCCCGATATGTGGTGTGATCACCTGTTCGTATCCATACTTACGCTGGACCCTTTTCAGGAAATTCTCCAGCCGTTCACGGAGCTGTGCCCCCTTGGGCAGCCATAGCGGCAGCCCCTGACCCACACGCTGGGAAAATGTAAAAAGCTCCAGTTCCTTTCCAACTTTCCTGTGATCCCGCTCTTTGGCTTTTTCCAGCTTATCCAGAAATTCTTCCAGCATGGCCTGCTTGGGGAATGTAATGCCATAAATTCGCGTCAGTTGTTTGCGTTTTTCATCCCCCCTCCAATAGGCTCCGGCCAGGCTGAGCAGTTTGATGGCTTTGATGGGTGACGTATCAGGAAGGTGCGGCCCTCTGCAAAGATCCGTAAATTTCCCCTGTTTATACAGCGTTATGGTACCATCTTCCAGGTCTGAAATCAGCTCTGTCTTATATTCATCCCCCTTCTGACCAAACAGTTTCAGGGCATCCTCCTTACTGATCTCTTCTCTTATAAATGAGCTCTTCTGAGAGGAGAGCTCCTTCATCTTCTGCTCTATTCGTGGAAGATCGGCATCAGTTATAGCAACATCATCCCCTGTGTCAACATCGTAATAAAAACCATTTTCGATGGCCGGGCCAATACCGAATTTTGTTCCCGGGTAAAGTACTTCAATGGCTTCAGCCATCAGGTGGGCCGATGAGTGCCAAAACGCGTGTGAAGCTTCATCATCACCCCATTTGTGTAACCTAATCTCGGCATCCCGGGTGATAGGACGTGTCAGATCCCAGATTTCCTCATTCACTGATACAGCCAGTACCTCCCTGGCAAGACTGTTGCTGAGAGATTTTGCGATTCCCAACCCTGTTATTCCTTCTTCGAACTTCCGTACCGAATTGTCCGGAAACTTAATATTGATCATATTTCCTTTTTAAATAGTGTCTTTCCATAATGTCCGATATACTCATGAATAGTTTATTTTCAGTGGTATTCATGAGCTCGTAATGTTATTCCCTTCGGTCATGAGTTCCTGTTGGTCGGTTCACTCGGTTCTGCGCTATGCTCGTCGGGAAATTGCTCTTTAACGAAAGTAAACTGCGCATTTCCCGACTTCGCAACCGAAAAACTGAAAGTTTTGAGCTCATGACCGCAGGGATTAACCCCTGATCCCGAACATATGATCCGGCCACTCAACATTATTGACAGACTCTAAATTGAGTCCGCAAATTTAGTAAAAAAAGGGGAGACTATACCGAATACGATGTGCTGATTTCGTTTGATTTGGCCTGTTCATGAATTTGGTTCAACTGCCCACCAGTTTTCCTGCCAGATCTCCTCTCCCTATTCTTACCAGTTCTTCCCTGATCTTCCTTTTGTATTCTGTTTTGTACCAGAAGAAGAAGATCAGTTGGTTTGTCTTCTCTGTTTCGGATCTTGCTGTGACAACCTTTTGCAGACTATAAGGATCATATCCCGAATAAAACATGGTAGTGGCCAGCGTCATGGGAGTAGGGGTAAAGTCCTGTACCTGTTCAAGTCTGAAACCCTGGCTTTTGGTTAGCACTGCCAATTCTGCCATAGCTTCTGATCTGCAGCCTGGATGACCAGATATAAAATAGGGGATGAGCTGTTGTTTTAAACCCTCCTGTGCATTGATCCTCGTAAATTCCTTATATAGCATCTCAAATAGCATGTAACCGGGTTTTCTTATGATATTCAGTACACCCGGGTCAGTGTGTTCAGGGGCCACTTTCAACCTCCCTGAAACATGATTTTTTACCAGATTCCTGAAATATTCCCTGAAATGGTTATTCTCCTCATTCTGAGCCAGGAAATCGTACCTTATGCCACTTCCGATGGTTATTTTTCTGACACCTTTAATCTTTGATGCATCACGATAAAGCTTAATCATGGGACTGTGGTCGGTTTTCAGGTTGTTACAGATGGAGGGATGGAGACACGATGGGCGGCGGCATACCCTGCAAATTTTCTCATTTACCCCGTGCATCAGGTACATGTTGGCCGACGGACCTCCAAGATCTGTAATCTGTCCTTTGAAATCCTCCATCAGGGTAATAATTTTAACCTCATTCAGAATAGATGATCTGCTTCGGCTCTGTACGAATTTTCCCTGGTGTGCTGAAATAGTGCAAAAACTGCATCCACCGAAACAGCCGCGATGTGTATTTACTGAGTGCCTGATCATTTCAAAAGAAGGAACCGCTGCTTTGTTGTGATACTTGGAATGGGGAAGCCTGGTGTATGGCAGATCATAGATTCGATCCAGCTCCTTTTCGGTCAATAAATCCCACGGCGGATTCACAACAATTACCTGGCTATCACATTTCTGTGTCAATAAACCGGGATCGGACAAGTTGGATGCAACCTCAATCCTGGCAAAGTTTTCGGCAAATCGCTTTTTACTTTTCAGGCAATTTTCATGACTATAAAGTTCCACATGCTTTCTGTTCCCCAGGATTTCTGATAAATGGTCCGCGGGCCCCGTAATCACAGTCTGGGCAAGATTGGTTATTTGTTGTATCGGCACTCCCTGGTCCAGTAATCGGGCAAGCTGCAGGATCGATTTTTCACCCATTCCATAAATGATCATGTCTGCACCCGAATCCAGGATAATACTCTTTTGCAACGTATCTTTCCAGTAATCGTAATGTGTAAACCGGCGAAGGGATGCTTCTACACCACCCAGGATCACTGGTGAATCAGGGTACAGTTTCTTTAAAATCCTGGTATAGACGATGGATGGGTAATCGGGTCTCTTTCCACTGATATTTCCTGGGGTATATGCGTCCGTGGATCGCTTACGTTTTCGGGCCGTGTAATGATTTACCATGGAATCCATCGCCCCTGCAGAAACTCCGAAAAACAGACGGGGCTTACCCAGCTTCCTGAAATCCCGCAGATCATCCTGCCAGTTGGGTTGAGGCACAATGGCAACCTTGTATCCGGCTGCCTCCAGTACACGGCCGATAACAGCAATACCGAAAGATGGGTGATCAATATAGGCATCACCACTGAACAGGATCACATCAGGCTGGTCCCAGTTCCTGGCTTTTACCTCTTTTGCCGTGGTTGGCAACCAGGGAAAAACCGGATGTTTTGTTGCTGTTTGGTTCAATTAGAGTGTCAATATCAGTAAGTTATTCCGGCACTTTTTCGGATCAGTGCCTTTAGCTCCATCCACGTATATCTGTTTTGTAATTTTTAAAGGTTCTCCAATATAAAATCGGTCATTCTTGTATAAAGATGAAAGGTTGAATTTCCGCCATATATACCATGGCTTTTATTGGGATAAAAAAACATATCAAATTGTTTGTCGGCCTCCACAAGTGCTGATACAAAATCAACACTGTTCTGGAGATGCACATTGTCATCAGCTGTTCCATGGATCAGTAACAATTTACCTTTCAACTGACCGGCAAAATTAATGGGCGAATTATCATCATAACCATGGGGGTTTTCCCGGGGTGTGCGCATGAATCTTTCTGTGTATATGGTATCGTAATAGCGCCAGTTTGTTACAGGGGCGCCGGCAATTCCCATTTTAAACAAGCCGTTACCCTTGGTCAGACATAAACTGGTCATGAATCCTCCGTAACTCCATCCAAATATACCAATGCGTTTGCTGTCAATATAATCCAGATCTCCCAGATAGGTTGCAGCCTCCACCTGGTCTATTGTCTCCAGATTACCCATTTGCAAATAGGTTGATTTTCTGAATTCTTCACCCCGTCCGTTGGTGCCCCTGTTATCAACACAGGCTACGATATATCCTTCCTGGACCAGCAACTGGAACCACGGGGACCGGCGGTTCCAACTGTCCACAACATTTTGTGATTCAGGTCCGCCATACACATAGATGAATAGTGGGTACTGCCGGGCAGGATCGAAATTGGCAGGTTTGATCATATAGCCATTCAGGTTCTGTCCGCTCACTGTTGGTACCTGCATGAATTCTATGGGTGAGAACCCGAACTCTTCGGTATTTCTTTTAAGTTCTGCATTGTCTTCCAGTATGCGTACCTGTTTCCCTTTCCTGTTATACAATGCATACACCGGGGGTGTATTGGCATTTGATCGGGAAAGGATGTAATAATCGAATGAGGAGCTGAACGTTGCACTATAACTTCCTGGTTCTCCGGAGATTTTCTTTTTCCCGGTTCCATCCATTTTAATGGAATAGAGATGAATTGTGGTAGAAGATTCTTCATAGGAGGTATAATAAACAATCCCTCGTTTTTTATCCACCCCCTGCAGGGAGGATATATCATATGCACCGCTTGTCACCGGGTGGGTCTCCCCGGTTATAAAATTATGCAGGTAAAAATGAAAATAGCCATCCCTTTCACTGATCAGCAAAAATGATTTGTTATCTGGCAGATAAGTAACCATATTATCGGTTGCTTCCGAAATATATTTCTCATTATGTTCTTCATAAACAGCCTTAGTTTCGCCGTTTACTGCATTCCAATGCAATACTTTTACATGGTTCTGCAATCGATTCAGCCAGATAAGACTCAGCACTTCCGTATCATTTGTCCATTTGATCCTGGGAATATAAAACTCTTCGTCATCCGGCAAACTGATGGTTGTTGTCCGGGAATTTTCAATTTCCAATACCCTGATGGAGACATCGCTGTTTGTTTCACCTGCCTTGGGGTACTTGAAGGTATAGGCTTCAGGATACAGGTCACCAAACATGGTCATGAAATATTCTTTAACCCTGGTCTCGTCAAACCTGTAATAGGCAATCTTTTTTCCGTCGGGCGACCATTTGAAACCATCGGCAAACCCAAATTCCTCTTCATATACCCAATCGGGGGCTCCGTTAATTATTTCATTCTTCTTTCCATCAAATGTAACTTGCGTTTCATTTTTGGTTGCCAGTTCAGTAAGGTAGATATTATTCTCCCTGACAAAGGCCACGTGCCGGTTGTCGGGAGAAAAGGCCGCCAGTTGTTGTTTGCCTCCTGAGGACAAAACGGTCAATTCACCGTTCAGCATATTATAGATAAAGTATTCAGCCAAAAATGACCGTCTGTAAATTCGCTCCACATTTGTGGTAAGTAGAATGAACTTCTCATCGGCACTGAATGTGTAGCTGCTGAATGAGTTTATATAGTCGTGATCACTTGCATCAAAGAGGACAGCAGTTTGTTCACCATCGGCATAAGCATGTTTGTCAATGGTTTTGCCCCGGTTATTCACGGTATAATGTTTTCCGTCATTCATTGAATTAATGCCCTGTACCGATCTGGAGCCAAAGATGTTTTCCCTGTATATATTGTCGAGCGTAATTTTTTTTGTCTGACTTTTAATCACCTGGGACGAACTTGCTAACAGGCAGATAATAAGCAATATAGAAAAGTTGAGGTTCTTCATGGTAAAGCATTTTTTTGATTATTGTAAAGGAATGAAATTCCTGTTAAAAATCCTACATCACATTTTTGGCATATAATTTGGTTATATTCAGGTAAAGAATAATAATTTTGACCGAATGGCAGGGACCCTCATATTATTGCCTGCAGCATTTTAACTTTAAATCTATGATCATGAAACGAATTATTACAATATCAGCAGTTCTGGCCCTCATACTTACAGGATGTAACAAAGATCCGGTATCCAATTTTGCATATAGCCCCGCAAGTCCCAATACCGGCCAGAATATTTTATTCGAGAATCTTTCTTCAGACGCTGAATCATATGAATGGAACTTTGGAGATGGAAATGTAACATCTGTACCCAATCCGGTTCATACATATATGGAAGGAGGCAGTTATACAATACTGCTTAAGGCATTCGGAAAAAGGGGAGGAATGGACATCAGTACAGAGACTATCAATGTGATATCAGTGGAACCTGTGGCTTCGTTCGGGATTTACACGGATCTTCCTGGAGATGACGGACCGTTTGCATTTGAAACCGATATTGTATTTGTTGGTGAGCAGGTGGAGTTTTACAATACAACGGTGGATGGTTCAAGCTACCTGTGGGACTTTGGCGACGGATATACCTCTGAATTAGAGTCGCCGGTATACAGCTATGATGACCCGGGAACCTATGTGGTTAAGCTCCGTGCTTACGGAACAGGTAGTGAACAGAATTCCTATTCAAAAACAGTTGTGGTAGCAGAAGGCATCAACAGTGCACTGCGGATCACCGTCCTTGAATACTACGATGAGTATCCTGTGGCAGATGCTTCTGTACTGCTATATGAAACTGTATCCGACTGGGAAACTGAGACAAATCCCTCTGAAGAGGTCTTTACCACACCATTAGGTAAGTGTGTGTTTGATGGACTGAACTATCAGCGTTACTATGTGGATGTATGGGAGGCAGATCATGATAATTATTTACTTGCAGAAGAGGATGTTGGCTTTATTGAAACACAGATACTGGAGCCCGGTTATATCCATGATTTTATTGCTTACGTAGATTATTACGATCCGGCTAAAAAAGTTGCCATAACCAGGATTGCAAAGAAAGCGCTCGCAAAGGAACAGGTATCAGTGAAGAAGGCTTCTGAGTTAAGAACCGGGAAATTGAACAAATTCAGTAAGGAGCGATAAAAAAATCTATTGGCTCAATATCATTGAACAAAAAATTAATATATTTGCAACCCCGAAATATTTCGGGGTTGTTCTTTTGATGTTTGCCCAGATGGCGGAATTGGTAGACGCGCTAGTTTCAGGGACTAGTATACGCAAGTATGTGCAGGTTCGAGTCCTGTTCTGGGCACAAATTTGATACAATAATAAAAATGAAAGCAACGAAATTCAATATTTTCGTTGCTTTTCTTTTTTGTTAAATTATTAATAGGGGTAAGTATTGGTTTCAGACATATTTTATCCTGATTTAGGATGAATTTTTAATGTCCTGTAACCGTAGACAGCTATCACGATAAAGCTGATTAATGGCAGGATAAAGGAGAAGTTGACGGCCGGCATAGATCCTACAGTCCCTAAATCAATGATAGCGCCCTGTAAAGGGGGCATCAATGCACCACCAACAATGGCCATAACGAGTCCGGCCGCTCCAATGGTAGCATCTTCACCCAGTCCTTCGAGCGCAATTCCATAAATTGTAGGAAACATAAGTGACATGAATGCCGAAGTTGCTACGAGCAGATATAAACCGATCATCCCCTGGATAAGAATCACCCCTGCTATGGTAATCATGCCTCCTATGGCAAATATGGTAAGTAGTAACCGCGCGTTCATATATCTCATCAGCATTGTACTGATAAACCGGCTAAAGAGGAAAATCACCATGGCCACAATGTTATAGTTTTGGGCCGTTGCTTTTGGAATTCCCAGGTTATCAGCATAATGAATGATAAATGTCCAGCACATAATTTGTGCCCCGACATAAAAAACCTGTGCAATCACACCTTCACGATACCCCATGTTTTTTATGAGTCTTTTAAAAATATCAGATGTTCTTATGGAGTGATCGGCTTCAGCCCTTTTGGGCATTTTTGAAAAGGCAATGATAACGAGCATTATAATAACTACAAGTCCTAAAATGACATACGGATCACGTATAATAGCAAGATCGTGTGTTCGAATGACTGCCTTTTCAGCATCTCCCAGGGTGTTGAAAATTAAATTACCTGCTGTATCCCTTTTATCGGAATCAAGGGCTGAAAGGATGAAGTTGGAAGCCACAAACATTCCCAAGAGTGACCCTACGGGGTTAAATGATTGTGCCAGGTTTAGTCTACGTGTGGCTGTTTTAGGTGATCCCATGGACAAGATGTAAGGATTTGCAGTTGTTTCCAAAAAAGCCAGTCCAAAAGTAAGGATATAAAGTGAAACCAGGAAAAAGCCGAAAAATTCGAACTTTGCAGCCGGGAAGAACAACAAAGCTCCGATGGCGTACAGTAACAATCCCACTAGAATTCCTTTTTTATAACTGAATTTTTTGACAAACAGTGCTGCCGGAATGGCCATTGTGGCATACCCGCCATAAAATGCAAACTGCACCATCGCAGCCTTAACATTCTTTATTTCCATCACAGTTTGAAATGCTGCAACCATTGGGTTGGTGATATCATTGGCAAAACCCCATAATGCAAATAAACAGGTAATAAGTATAAAGGGTAATAACATCTCTTTTGAAACCACAACTTTATCAGGATCTTTCATGTTTACTATATTGATTATTTTTTAATGTAATGATAAAAATGCAATATTAATTTTGAATTTGTACCTTGCTATTACCTGCCGTGTGATATAATACTATAGATATTGATCCTTATTTGTCTTTTTTAAATATTCCACGATTTTTTTTACATCTTCAGCTCTTTCACGATGGCAAACCAGAGTTGTGTTCCCGTCCTGCACTACTACCACATCATCGAGGCCTACCAGTGCAACCAGACCATTTTCAGCATGAACATATGAATTCGAAGTATCCAGAAAAACTGCCTCCGAAGATGAATAATTTCCACTTTCATTTTTTTCGCTTACCTTGTATACCGACTCCCAACTTCCCAAATCATTCCAATCAAAATTTCCCTCTACCATATAGATATTTTGGGCGTTTTCCATAATTCCGTAATCAATCGAGATGCTCTCAACTTTACGATAAATGCTATCCAGTGTATGTTCGTAACCAGGCTTACCCATTTCTGTCTGAATTTCTCGCAGACAGTAGTACAGGTCCGGGGCAAATTCCTTTACTGCATCCAGAATCACAGATACTTTAAAGACAAACATACCACTGTTCCAGTAAAAACCTCCCATTTCAAGGTAGGAGACTGCAGTTTCATAATCGGGTTTCTCAACAA
The DNA here is from genome assembly GCA_040880545.1 of Bacteroidales bacterium. GTDB lineage: Bacteria > Bacteroidota > Bacteroidia > Bacteroidales > M55B112. The sequence continues at coordinate 24,228 of JBBDIE010000175.1, forward strand.
ATTGTTCTACGGTAAACTGCCTGATTTTTCTATTACCCGTAATTTCATTGTTAATCTTTACAAATCCGTAGCCGGTTGCCGGGTAAGTCGGGGTAATTCCTATGGTAACGATCCCGTTTTGATTTTCAGCTAAATTTACCGCCTCTAATATTGTTTCACTGAATATCTCATTATTCTTTATAAGATGATCAGATGGAGATACGATCATGATCCCGTCCGGATTTTCCTTTTGAGTAAACATGGCAGCCAGACCAATGCATGGCAGTGTGTTTTTTCCCACGGGTTCGTATATCAGGTTTTTTTGGGGAATCTCAGGAGTCTGTTCTTCCAGAATTTGTTTTTGGTTCAGACTGGAAACGATGTAAATGTTCTCTGTTTCCAAAAAATTTTGAAACCGACGAACTGTGGATTGTAATAAAGATTCGTTGCCAAAGAGGTTTAAAAACTGCTTGGGTTTGGCTTGTTTACTTCGTGGCCAGAAACGAGTGCCTGAGCCACCAGCCATTATAAGACTATAGATATTTTTCATATTTATGGGTTGAATCTGTTTCCCCGGGAATTAAATGATTGTGGAAAATTATAATGAAGAAAATCGGTTGGACTATTTTAATTCAATTTTAAAGACAGTAGCCATCTCATCTATAGATTCGTCAGTTGTAACAAGTTGTAATCCAGCATCTATAAGTTTATATTCAACTTTATTATGGCTCCCAAGCAATGTTACATTTTTTATGGCACGGTGGCTTGCCCATTCATCCTTGGAAAATGCAGTTAAAAGTATCTCGGAATTGGCCTTAGGGCTACCCAGAAGAATGGAATAAATTACATTCTCTTTCGTAGTATACCGTATGTCTTTTGCTGAATATTTTATCTTCAGAAATTCCTCCCGATTGCTAAAATGACCCTCTGGTTCCTTGGTTGGTCCTTCGCCATAGGTATACCATGGACGGGTTTCATATATAGATTCACCGTATTTATCCAGCCATTCCCCCATGGTTAGTAAAACATTTTGCTGCTCCTCGGGTATGGTACCGTCGGATTTTGGAGAAATATTAAGTAATAGTACTCCGTTTTTACTAACAATGTCGATTAAAACATGCAAGACATCCTCAGCCGGTTTAATTTGCAGATTTTCTGTATAACACCAGCTTCCGGAACTGACAGTTTCGTCGGTCATCCATGCCTTTTCTTCAAGTCGATTTTTACGTGATTTCTCCAGGTCATCAACACTTACATCAAGCGGTAAATCATCTTGTTTCCTGACAATTACAACCTCTTTTCCCAACTTTTCTGCTTCATTCAGGTAATAGGCACAAAATTTAAGTTGGTACTCTTCTGGAATCTGATCCAGCCAGGAATCAAACCAAATAATGTCAGGCTGATATTTATCAATCACCTCCTTCAATTTTCCGAACCATATATCTTCCAGCCATTCATTCTCAGGGATATTCCCATAAAGGTAATTCAGTTCTTCGTCATTGAGCGACGGTGGCATCCCTTCAAACAACGGATAATGACTATTCTGAAATGCTTTGCGCATGGGCCTGTCTATATCTGAGTGGAGCTTTTCGATTTCCTCTTGCTCTATTCCTTGATAGCGTTGCAGTTGTTTAGCATGGTGAAATGTTGTGATGAATTTTAATCCCTGATCTCTGAACGCTTTTTCCATCTCGCCGGTAATATCACGCTGTGGGCCTTTTTTTCCTGCATTCCACGGCGTAACATCGCTGTCCCACATTGCAAAGCCATCGTGGTGTTCGGCAACCGGACCGGCAAAGCGGGCACCTGCTTTTTTAAATAGGGAGCTCCATTCTTCTGCATCAAATTCTTCTGCTGTGAACATCGGGACAAAATCATGATATCCAAATTCAGATGGGTGTCCATATTTTTCAAGGTGATGGACGTATTCATCAGTTCCTTCGAAATGCATCCAGCGGGGATACCATTCAGTGCCGAAAGCCGGGACCGAGTATACCCCCCAATGAAAATAGATTCCCAGTTTAGCATCCTTAAACCAACCGGGCTCTTCATTATGTTTTGCAAGTGATTCCCATGATTCCTCGTATTCGACTTGATTTTCTTGTTCATTAGAAGCTTTATTGCCTGAAATTCCACAACCAGTGAATGCGATCATTAATAGCAGGAGGCCCAAGGTTTTTATTTTCATCAGTTTGATATTAGTTACTGAGTGCTTGCAAGAAAATGTCAATAGCTGCGTTATGCTCGACTTCAAAACAGTCATCGCAATCCCCTGTTAAAGAACTGGGCAGCCATTGCTCTTGACGTTTTCTTATCAAATACTACATCGTTTTATGAGTTTTCTTTCTAACACTACTTGTAAGTTTCAGTTAAATAATAAACTCTGTATTAAAACACTTATAAATCAATGCCATATTATTCTTTGTACAATGATGCCACCTTTGGCAATCTCATTTGTCTTCAAGTTTATAAATTCGTTCCATTAATTGCCACTTGTTTCCCGCTGTTGTGCCAGGTGATGTTTTCTGAAATCGTGCAACATAATCTTCCCACTCACTCTGCCTGGGTTTTAAGGCTAGCTCAGCCATTGCTTTATCATGATCAAAATCATTAACTGTTTCCATGATCATAAATAACCTGTTTCCGTGAATATATATCTCCATGTCTGTTATACCCACTTCACGCATTCCCTGGGTTATATCGGGCCATGCCGCTCTAGGAGCATGGACCTTTATATATTCTCTTATAGTAGGGGGATCATCTTCTAAATCAAGTGTTTTGCAATATCTTTTGAATGTCGTCATATCTTTTTAAAAAGTAGAAGTTAGTTTGGAACGATTAATACCTGACTTTCACTTTAATGGTACCTTCAATTTTGTCTGATGAAGGAAATACTATATAACCCCCACCACTACCAGAGGTAATCGCACCAGAATATTTTGTAAAATAATTTGTTTTCACTTCTTCCATTACCCAGTCAGGAACTGTATATGGCAACATTTCACTCCATGCCAGGAATGACTCTTTCATTGATTCACCTAGTTTTTGAACATCTTTTTTTAATATGGCTTCGTAACATTTTTTCCCAGATTCCCCCAATTTTTTGATCAATGCCGGTTCCAGGTTTTTTTTCAGTAAAGGATTATATCCTTTGGGACGTGGTTGCAACGGAACAAAATTCAAAACTTCAGAAAGCCACTCACACGTATCCGGGTCGGCAGTGTTTTCAATATTTCCGGGCCAGAAATCACCAACATAATCCAGTCTTGAAATTCCCGGCACCATGAGTCCTATATGATCCTGTGAACCTGAGATATATTCAGATCCCGGAGGATTTTCAGCGCCAAAAAGCAATTGGGCATTTCGTATCGGATCTCCTTCCGGAACATCCCCTCCCCACAATTCATAGGCAACTTTTCGGGAACTGGACGCCATGCCAGATCGGCCGTTAAAGTCAATGTTTGGCCATATCTGAGCTACAACGACAGATCCAGGATGTATTTGAGAAATCCAGGGTTGATCCAGCCAGCCACCTGCCAGACATACCCGATAGGGGAATTGAAGTTCTTGCTTGGATGCAGAACTGGAACGTGGAGGTAAACCTTCTTCAGGCATTCGTTCTAAAACAACCAGTTCCACACCGTTTTCTTTGCAGACCCTCTTTTTATCCGGCGTATATCCATCGGTATTTACTACGAAGATATCAGGTTTCAGCGATTTCATATCGGGTTCAAAATCCATTACCCCTTTTCCTGATGCAAGATGGGCTTCCTCCACGAATTTGATGGAATCGATCATATACTTGCGCTCTACCTGTGAAAAATAGGGAGATTTGCCCTTCAGCATTTTCACATTTTCGTCCTGTCCAAGAAAAACATGGAGTTTACCATAGCTCGCCGCTGTCTTTAGAAAGGCTATGTGTCCTGCATGTATTAAGTCGAAACAGCCGCTAACCATTACAGTTTTGTTTCTCATGTACTACTCATTTTTGGTCAATGATTTTTAACATACAATTTGATTAAAAACCTGGCCTTGAAACCTTGGGTCAATTTGATGAATCAAGTGGGTCAACTAACTAAGCTTTTTTCTTCTTTTGATATCATTTGTTCCTTGATCCAATCGTATGTTTTTTTCATCCCGTCTTTTAAAGGATATATTGGCGCCCAATTTAAATATTTCTTAATCAGGGTATTTTCGCTGTTTCTGCCACGTACACCTTTCGGCGCATCCAAATCATAAGTTCGCTTAAGTTTGAATCCTGCGATATCTTCAACGATATCCACCAGTTCATTAATGGAAACCATTTCATCACTTCCCAGGTTGATTGGTTCTTCGATGTCGCTTTCCATTATTTTCAAGATACCTTCAACACATTCATCGATATACATGAACGAACGGGTCTGTTCCCCGTCTCCCCATATTATGATTTCATCTTTTCCATACAATTCCCCTTCAATAATTTTACGGCACATTGCTGCAGGAGCCTTTTCACGACCGCCATCGTACGTTCCATGAGGACCGTAAACATTATGGAAACGGGCAACCCTGGTTGCTAATCCATAATCTTCCATATAGTGACGGCACATTCGTTCGGAAAATAATTTTTCCCAACCATATCCGTCCTCTGCCATAGCAGGATATGCATCTGGTTCTTTTAATCCCGGATTGTTGGGGTCGGTTTGTTTCTCTGCGTTGTATACACAGGCTGATGAAGCATAAAAAAATCGCGTCACCCCCAGATCTTTAGCAGCCATTAACATGTGTGTATTTATAAGTACACTCAACATACACTCCGCTTTATGCGTTTCAATAAAGCCCATACCACCCATATCAGCCGCCAGATTATAAACTTCATTGTAACCATTTACGGCTGTATAACAATTTTCTTTGACATTCAGGTCAAGCACAAGATTATCACAGCCGGAGTGAACCTGGTACCATTCAGTAAGCGGTTTTTTGTCCACAGCACGAACGTGATGCCCCATATCGCTTAGTTTTCGAGCCAGATGCCCGGCTATAAAGCCACCCGCACCTGTTACAACAATTCTTTTTTGCATGTTTTTTTCTTTATGTTTTTGACTTCCAGCACAAAGATGATTATTCTTAATGATTCATGCAACCATCTGAAATTATGAACTTTATCGCAAAGGTTACCGCAAAGCTTTGCGGTAAATTAAAGATGTTACATAACATAAAAGTCAATATTTATCGCATTATTCATAACCTACGTAAACTACTCTTCAACGGTAAATCGCCAGATTTTTCCTTTGATTTTTTTTGTTCCCTGGATTACGTCCACCCGCCAAAAGTACGTTTCACAAAAATTCAGTTGATCCATTTCCAGAATATTGGAATCAAGGACTCCCTGGTATTCATTACTTACGGGACTCGCTTCATTAACCGCTTTGTAACTATTTCCAAAGTACACTTCATGGCTGTCAGCTTTATATCCTTCTAACCACATTAAATCAGCATCTATATCAATTGAAATGGCTACGTTTGGTGGTATCGGATTAGAAGCTTGTTGTGATTGTCGTCCAGGAATCCAGTAATGTCCATTATTAGTTTCGTATGGACCGATATCTGGTAAAACATTCCCTGTTTTTCCTGTAATTCCATCTATATAATAGCCTGCATCGTTTAATCTACTCTCTGTGGATAATCGGAAATCCAGATTATCAGGATCACGGAGCTGCGACCTTACGTCACCGGTCCAGTTATTGGAATGTTTGCCGGGTAATCCATTTGAAGGGGATCTCAAATTACTGGATATTTGGCCTGCCAGGTTATTCCTGGTAATACTGTTATCATTTTCTCCCGGATGATCAATTCCCGGCCCCCATCCCTGGTAATTAAAACCTTTCAGTGGATCTTTCGGGACCGGGTTTCCAACTGCAGAACGTATGGCTATATCATTCCTTAAATTGTCAAAGGAAAGATTGTGATACACTAACTGAGAATCTCCCTTTACATACATGGACCTGGTATCCCATACTACATTGTGGTGAATTGTACCTCCATGGGGAAAATCCCTGGCGCCTGCCAGGTATCCGATAAAAGATCCGTCGAAACGTACCCCGTATTTCGGATCATCATCAAAACGACTAGCCTGGGCTGATTCATGTAACCAATTATATCTGATTACGGTTCCCGGTTGCGCCGATCCACTGACCTGAATAAGCGCTCCATCTGATTGCAGGTACCCAATATCGAAAATATTATTATATTCTATCAGGTTTGCGGGACCGGATCTGTATCCAACAGAGGCCCCTCCGGTATGGATCGTATTCCTACGAAATATAGTTTCGACCCCTTCTCCTCCATCTACAGTTACAGCATCTCCAACACAGCTGTAATTGATCTCATGGAAATAGCAATTTTCTATCAGGTTTCTTTCCCCCCTGATTTTCAGTCCTGTTCCATCGGTGTATGCAAACGTACAGTTCCGGAGTGTATTCTCTATACCATCAATGGTTGTAACTTCTGGTTCCTCAGTAACCCCAAGCATTCTTTTGGAATAGCTCGGGTATTTAAAATCACAATCCTCTATGGAAACATGATTTGCGCTTTCGATATGAAATGTTGACCCAAAAAAGTGTAATCCTGATATTTTGAGATATTCGCTGTTTTCAAAATGCAGAGCATAAGTCAGTGTTTTGCCTCTGATATCCAGGTTTTCCGGCGATTCGTTATCAGATGGCCATATGTATAACTCCTTTGAGTCAGCCTGATACACCCATTCTGTGGCAGTATCCAACATGTTAAGGGAACCCTCAAAAAAGTACCATCCTGTCTCTTTTCTCATTTCCCAATAGACATCCTGTGCCAATCGATCCCAAAGATTTTTCTCATATGTAAATGTATTGGATCCTTTCTTGTGACTGGTTACTCTTGTCGCAAAGGTATTCCATGCACCAATATTTAACATAACCAAAGCGTTGGTGAAGTCAACATCCGCTTGAGCCAGATCTCTGAAATCATGGTCATTGACCATTTTCCCATATTGCGATTGATCAGATTGATGGGCCCATGTTTTTTCCTGATCAAACATTGCCCCGTCCTTCCACTGTGCATTTGGCCAGCGGGCCGATATCATTGATTCGTTACCAACAAACAACTGCCAGATTTCATCGTTAAGACGAGTCTTAACGATATGTCCCTTATGGGAATTCCAAACGCTTTTAATTTCCTTAGTACCATCAAGAATGACATGCTCATTATTAAAAGGGAGTATCGTAATTTGTTTATTTTCCAGACCTTTAAGATTCGAAATATGTACAGCTTCATGATATCTTCCTCCTCGCAGGTAACAAGTATCTCCTGCTTTTAATTGCTTCACAGCATGTTGGATCGTTTTAAATGGTTGCTCCAAACTTCCGGAGCCAGAATCGTCACCATTGGGGGCTACGTAATATTCCTTGCTATACAAATCGCTGGTGCCAACCAATATGATGCAGAGTAAAATAATTGAATACGACCTGGTCATAATTATATTTTTATTTGGTTTTATGCTAAAATTCAGACAACAGAACTCTAATTGAACTTTTTGGTTCATTTGCATTCCAAGGCTTTCCTGAATATTACATTGCGATAATTTAATCGCTGTGTAACTTAGAATTTTACTATTTTAAAATAAGAACTACCAAACACATTGATTGGAATTTTCCGAGGGCTCAGCAGTTCTGATGTTAACTTGATTCGTTATATATTAATTGTCAATTTTTCTGAGAATAGATGGATATTGTTATTTCAGAATTAACTTTTGCGTTTCAGAATAACCTTCCCCCTTCATTCTCATGAGGTACATTCCATTTTCTAGATGTGTCAAATCTATTGTCTCTTTAAAGTAGTCGTTTGCCTGAAATTCTCTTGAGAGTATCTGGGCACCGGTGATACTAAATACTTCTAATCGTAATGTACCGATTTCATTTCCTGCGTATTCAATTGTTAAAATGCCCTGACTGGGATTTGGATAAACTTGGGGTATAATTGAATGTGACAGCGGTATACTTGAAGTTCCTGTAAGTTGCCAACGTTGATCACCTAATTGAAGACCATCAGTGGCTGCTGTGGCAGATCTTAAATTCCTATCATATCCAAAATCAATATCGTTCAGGTCTTCCAATGCGTATTGATTTGGCGGAGACAGGGCTGCAATATCAAAATTGTTCTCAACCAGATACTGCCAGTATTCAAGATTAAGTGCCGGCGGACTGGTAAAATTAATTGCTTCACTAAAAAAATTAGTAGTATCAACCTGGGAATTTTCAATAAAAGCAAGGAAATTGGGAGGGGTCTCAGGATTGGCAGCAAGTACATCAGGGTCGGCGAAAATATTGGTACGTATATTGTACATTTCGTCAGATCTGAATTCTAACAATACATCTGAAATATCAGATTGTGTATGCCAATTATTGTTACTCAGATCGAAAGACCTCAGATTGTCATCCACCCCAATTGAATCAACTGTAAAGAGCACATCGTGACTACCCGCCACTGCCAGGTATGCAAAATTATAGAATATATTATTTGTTACAATAGCCTTAACAGTCATTCCCAAATCAAAATAGACATCATTTAAATAATTGGATTGATAATATGTATTGTGACTGAAGTTAAGCACATTTGTAACACTTGCCATTCTTAGGAAAAGCGGTCCGTCACAATTATAAAAAGTAGTATTTTCAATGGATAAAGTATCCTGCGGCCTGGCAAGTGTATTGATGATGGAAGGAAAGCCCGGGTCCTCAAATACCAGACCATTAATAAAAACTGAATTTGTCACATAAACTTTACTGCCATTACTTGTACGAATAAAGTCCTTTCCAACAAATTCGAAAACACAATCATCGACATTTAATCTCAGATCATTGTCTGCGAGCCGGATAGCTTGTACCAAAACGGTTGAATCCAGCGCTTTTTGATTAAACTTCAGTCCTTCCACTACTAGGTGTCCCGTTACTTCGAAGTGTCTTTTGTAACTGTCATCTATGCCTACAATTACAGGCCGTGCACCATCTCCTTGCTCTGCCCTGATATGGAGCGTATTATCCAGGGAAGAAATCTTATTGTTCAATACATAAGTACCTCCTCTTCGTAACTCAAAGATGGTGTTACCAGGATTATCTTCACTGTCAATAGCTATGTTAAGCGCACCTGCCTCACCTTCCAGATCCGGTTCTACAACTATTACCGTTTTTTGCCCAAAGGCTGGCAGGCACATTAAAAACAGTCCCATTGTTAAAAGCATGTAAATTTTTTTCATAATCATTTAGTTAAGTTTATAATCAAAGTCAAAAATGTCTGCATTGAATTTTTTACTTTTTAGTGGTTCAGTGTATATGTAGAATTCGCCTCCAATTTTTGAATAAATCCAGACTTAATATATTCGCGTGGATATATAGTTTTTGGAGCTGATTCATTATCAAATTTCGTTTATCTTTTCATTACTTACAACCTCATTTTCAGTACTTTTCTCCGCAAAGCTTTGTGCAAAGCTTTGCGGAATTGAAAAGATGTTGAATAACATAAAAATGTAAAATGATTGATTTGATTTTTTATTGAATATTTTTATAGCATGACTGTATTCTGAGGGTAATGAAACAGGATTTATTTTAATAGAAGTAATGTAAAAAACCACCTGTTCCATAAAGTATTACAAATACACTACCTTAACTACTTACCATAAAACAGGTCAGGGACCATCGACTACATTATTTCCGGTTACCTTGGTGGTCCAGAAATATTTTGATGAAATTATTATTTAATTCATCACTATCACCGTAATGATTCCGCAACTTTTCCAGTTTGATGTGAAGTGTTTCCCGTATGTCGGCATACACAGGATCTGAGTAAATGTTATTCATTTCCATTGGATCAGTTTTCAGATCATACATCTCCCATTCGTCGATGTCATAATAGAAATGAATTAGCTTATATCGCTCAGTGGCGATGCCGTAGTGTCTCTTGACCATATGGTGGGATGGGTATTCATAATATGTATAATAAACGGCATCGCGCCACAAATCTGATTCGCCACTCACCAGTTTTCTGAAGGATTCCCCTTGCATATCTTCCGGGATTTCAATACCTGCATAATCCAAAAAGGTAGGGGCAAAGTCGAGATTTTGGACCAGCTTATCTATTTTGGTCCCTGGTTCAATTTCTTTCGGGTAACGCATCAGCAACGGTGTTCGGAACGACTCTTCGTACATGAATCTTTTATCAAACCATCCATGTTCCCCCAGGTAAAATCCCTGATCAGAGGTGTAAACCACAATGGTATTTTCATCTAATCCAGCTTCCTTCAGGTAGTCAAGTACTTCTCCAATACCGTCGTCCACCGATTTTATGGTTCGAAGGTAATCTTTGATGTAGCGGTTATACTTCCAAAGTGAAAGTTCCCTGCCTTCAGGCATATTGGAGAGTAATTTTTGGTTTTTAGGCTCGTATGCTGCCATCCACAGGGCACGCTGTTCTTCGTTCATGCGATTCAGATGTCTGATCAGGCTTGTTGTATCACCATCGGGATTGACCAGCAGTTTGAAATCCAGTCCCCATCGGGCGTGACCATCAATTAACATCTCCTGCTCCTTTGCAGCGGTCCCCCGATTTTTATAATCGTCAAAGAAATTGGCCGGAGGATCAAAGATCACATCGTCGTATAGTGTCAGGTATTTAGGTGCAGGTTGCCAGTTTCGATGTGGTGCCTTGTGGTGATAAAGCAGACAAAATGGTTTGTCATGATCGCGTTTATTTTTCAGCCAGTCAATTGTTTTCTCTGTAATTATTTCGGTACAATACCCCTCAATTCGAATCTCTTTACCATCAATTAGAAAATCAGGGTTATAATATTCCCCCTGACCGGGAAGAACCATAGAATAATCAAATCCCTGGGGAATACCATCCATGTGAATTTTCCCAATCATTGCTGTTTGATAGCCATTAGCCTGCAATATTTTCGGGAAATTATCCTGGTCCCAGTTAAAAGGCTGTTTGTTATCCACTTTTCCGTTAACAAAGCTGTGTTTGCCTGTTAACAATACTGCACGGCTCGGTGCACAAATTGAGTTTGTAACTGAAGCCCGTGTAAAAATGGCCCCTTCTTTTGCCAGCCTGTCAATATTTGGTGTTTCATTTAAACCATGACCATATGCACTAATCGCCTGGTAGGCATGATCATCACTCATAATAAACAAAATATTGGGAGGTTCAGTTTTATTCTGTTGCTGAGTACAACTGAGAATTCCCATTCCTGTTGTTATTAGGACAATGGATTTTAGAATGTACTGGTTCATTATCTGGTTTTTTTAGGTTTGCTCATTCAAATAGTAGTGGAAATTATTCTTCTGGCACCAATTTCATTCAAATTCAGGACTATATGATAAAGAATTACATATTCACTTTCACCGTAATGGTTTAATGGTTTTCTATTCTTTTACCGGTCCATCGTGTGAATTTATCAGGTGTAGGTTGTTGGGGGATTTCATCATTAAATTTAACGATCCAATTATCCAGTATTGTGCGCATCTCATTTAGCTGGTTGGAATAATCTGAATTTTCGGCTAGATTATTAAACTGATAAGGATCGTTTTTCAAATCATATAACTCTTCCGCAGTGCGGGGTTCAATGAAACAATCCAGTTGGAATTCATTCAACTCACCAGCATGGTACAGTTTTATCATTTCCTGGTAGGTAATACTGTTGACTGCATCAGCAGGTGGTGAAGCGTTTAGCTCCGGATAGGCGTTGCGTATGTAGAGATAATCGTGGGTTCTTATTGCACGTTCATGCGCCTGGTAGTCATGCCAGTTATGCTCCGAAGCTATGTATTCCCTTCCATTGGTTGTATAATCTTCCAAAACCGGCACAAACGATAACCCCTGGTATGATTCAGAAATACCAGCATCAGCAAGTTCGCATAGGGTTGGTGCAATATCAATGGAGCTAATCAGTACATCTGTTGTCCCTTTCCTGAGTTTCGCGGGCCAACGGACTATAAAAGGTGTCTTAATGCCGCTGTCATATAATCGTGTTTTGGCACGGGGAAATGGCATTCCGTTGTCACTCATATATATCACCATTGTTTCTTCATCAACACCTTGCCGTTTAAGTTCATTCATTACTTGTCCAAGGTAATCGTCGAGCCGTGATATTTCATCATAATACATGGCCAGATCTTTCCTGGTTGAGTCATTATCAGGCAAAAATGGAGGAACGATTACATCTTCCGGGAGATGGGGTTCCGGAATAATATTTTCAATGTATGGGCGATGGGGGTCCGAGGCGGCCAGCCATAGAAAGAAAGGTTTATCATTGGGCCTGTTTTGCAATGCTTCCACCCAATATTCACATCCACTTGGCTTTCCTCCGTAAATGGTATCGAATTCCGGCCGCTTAGGACCAATGTGATATTTCCCCGCCACCGCAGTGTAATATCCAACTTTCTGTAATTCTCCTGCGAACAACAACTGATCTGCAGGTAGCGGCATATGAAGTTCAGGTGCGCTGGTACTGTGCGGATAACGACCTGTTAAAATACTACAGCGACTGGGGCTACAGGAACTGGTAGTCAGAAAGGCATTGTTGAAAACTACTCCTTCTTCAGCCAGCTTGTTGATATTTGGTGTTTTTATGGTATTGTTACCATAGGCCCCGTTATCGCTCCATGCCGCATCATCTGCAATAATAATAACAAAATTGGGCTGTTTCCGTTCTTCCGGTTTTGGATCACCACAGGAAATCAGGGGCAATAATGCTATTGTGCCAATAAATGACAAAGCTTTCATCTTTAGTTGATTACTGTAAGCAGGATGATAGTTCATAATTCTTTTATTTAGTCGTTTAAATATCCTTATTGTTCTGTTTTTGGTTTAAATATGTAGTTTCAGTGTACTCAAAACACAAAATCTAAACTTATTCCTGCAGTATCCAACTGGCTCTTGATGGTTTTTGTCTGCCCCATGGCAGTAACTGTGATATCATAATCACCTAAAAATCCACGTAGATTATACTTTCCATTTGCATCAGTTTCTCCGGCAAGATCGGTCCACCATTGGTTAAAAACAAGGTCCAACCATGCCTCACCTGCCGGTTTAATGGTCCAGTCTGAATTCCAAAGCGTTGTATTGTTGGCACCTCCTCCCCAGATTTGCCACATGACAATACCAGAAACAGCGGGGTGACTATAAGCAATGGTCATCACATCGTGCAAATATTCAGCTTGAAGCTGCTGATCAGCAACATTTATATCAAATTCGGTTAGCTGAAGGTTAGGCACCAGTTCCGCAAATCTGTCCAGCCTTTCATAAATTTTATCCATACTGATAAGATCGCTCTCTTGTTTAAAATGACTCATGAAACCAATACCATCCGGTGTACCACCATATTCAAGAAGCTTTCTGATTTGTGCTATATACTTGTCCTGGCGCGATCCATCACCCGGTAAAATACTGCCTTCGTTTACCCAAAATTCCACACCGGGAGGAGCATGTTCACGGGCATGTTTGATAACGTCTGCGAAAAATGATGGACCAAAAAGGTGGTCGTAGCCCAGATGGTCAGATATATCAGTTACAATGTGATTGATAGCATCCCATTCTGAAATACGATTTCCCGCCCAGGTTACCATCTCCTCAATATACTGGAAGGCGATCTCTTTTAGCTCATTTGTGTCCGCAGGCATTACATCTGGCTGTCCACGTCTGTCCTCATCTTCAATCTGAATGCGAGCCCACATTAAATAGTGGCCACGAACTTCAATTCCCCGTTCTTTCAACCAGTCGAGCTGAATATCTCCCACCTCGTTGTTATGGGCTCCAACAACTAGTTTGTTGAAATATTTCTCCACAAGTTCCCGGCAAAGACGGGCATCTTCAGGATTAGGTTTATCTTCCCATCTTGACTGACCCATCAATGCACCAAAACCAAAAGCATGTTTAGACATCTTTACCGCAACTTCAGCATCAGGCACAGGTTCTCCTGAAATATCTGAAACAGTAATTTTTATGTCTGATTTGCGATGTATCTCAATTCTCTCTTTTGCAGATTTTAACCATTCCGGATCATTGTCAACCATATTGGTGGTGTCGTTTTTGATAGTGTCGTTGGCAACGATGGGCTCTTTGAGAGTAGGAGGAGTGGTCTTTTCACAGGACACCATCGCTAAAGAGACCATTGCCATGATAATATAATTCATATCCTTAAATTAAATGTTCTGTATTCCTGTTTTGAAAATTATTAATTAAGAGGTTCTTTTTACATTAAAACACAATATTTAAACTGGTCCCTTCGGGAAGAAGGTTACAATTCATCGTTTTAATTTCATTTTCCACTTGTATATGGATTTCATAATCACCTAAAAACCCACGTGCTTCAAATTGTCCTTCATTATTTGTTATTCCAGTCTCTTCTGTCCACCATTTATTATGAACCAGGTCTATCCAGGCTTCGCCTGCCGGTTTAATTGTCCAGTCTGAATTCCAGAGGACTCTATTATGTCCTTCAGATCCCCATATTTGCCAGACAGTAATTGAAGTTACAGCAGGATGGCTGAAAGCAATATTCATAACATCATGCAAGTATGATGCATGTAATTTTTCATCTTCAACATCTATATCTAATTCTGTTAATTGCAGATTAGGGACCAGTTCGGCAAATTTATCCAACCGCTGATAAACTACCTCCATGCTAATCAGGTCATCCTCACCCTTGAAGTGGGACATGAACCCAATGCCGTCCGGCTTGGCGTTATATTTGACGAGGTTTTCAATTACTTCGTAATATAATTGTAACCTTTTTCCTTCACCCGGTAGAACCCCACCTTCATTTATCCACATCTCAACTTCAGGAGGGGCAAGCTCTCTGGCGAATTTAATTATATCAGCAAAAAATTCCTCCCCAAACAGGTGATCATATCCTACATGGTCGGAAACATTTGTAACGATATGATTGATTAAATTCCATTCAGTGATCCGATTATCGGCCCAGGTAATCATATCTTCGATACGTTGAAATGCCATTTTTCGCAGCTCTTCCTCATCATCAGGCCATTCATCAGGTTGGCCATACCGATTGCCAGGCTGAATACGTGCCCACATAAGATAATGACCCCGAACCTTTATGTTTCGCTCATTTAACCAATTTAATCCGAATTCGCTTACGGGGTCATTCTCTCTTATAGCGGCTACTTTGTTAAAATAGGTTTCTACGATTTCTAAATGTTTCTGGGCATCCGTTGGATTTGGCTGGCCTTCAAATCTACTGGTTCCTAACAATGATCCAAATTCAAAAGCATGCCGAATCATTTTTACCTCAACTTCTGCACCTTCAATTGGCTTTCCATTGTTATCCACAACATGAATGGAAAGATCTGCTTTACGATGCAGTTCAATTCTCTCTTTTGCTGACTTCAGCCAGGCTGGATCGTCATTTATAGTACTGATTGTATCATTGTTTACTGAATCATTACTGACTAGAGGTTGTTTCTCAACAGGAAGGGGTTCCTTTTCACAGGAGGCCATCGTAATAACTGTCAATGCAATTAAAATATAATTAATCATTTTCTATTTATTGATTATTAATCAAGTCTGTCATACTTATCAAGCACTACATAGTTTTAAGAGTTTTCATTCTGACACTATAATTCGTTGTCTGTTTTCGAAGCCCTTTTAAATTTCTGCCTCGCCCAGATATACCATCTTGCTATATCAAAAAGGGCATGTTGGCAATCGATTTATATTATTTGGTTTGCTGCTTATACTTTCCCATTTCAAGTTCCCATTCATCCAACAGGTTACGTAATTTCTCCACACTTTTGGTCCCTTGTTTGACCAAATTCCGGGTTTCACTTTCATCCGTCTTTAAATTAAATAGGTATTCTTCATCCTTAATCCTAAGATATTTCCAATCACCTTCTCTGACGGCCCACTGGTTATTATACCTCCAATAAAGTACTCTATCCTTGATCTCCTTATTCTTAAACAGGACCTGGGAGAAATCAGTTCCATCAAATACCAGATCGGTTTCAATACCGGCAATTGACAAAAATGTGGGCATGATATCCATGCTAACAACATGAGAATTTGAAACGGTTCCCTCCTTGATTCTGGAAGGATACCATACAATTGCAGGAACACGGATACCTCCTTCCCACAGGCTGGTTTTATAACCATGTAAATTTCCACTACTTCCAACTTCCAACGGACCATTATCGGAACAAAACAAAACCATGGTATTGTTATCCAATCCAAGATCTTTCAATTTTTGAAATACCCTGCCAATATTCTCATCCATTACTTCTATCATTTCCTTGTAAGCTACATCTTTATCAGGCCTTGAGCCATGAGCCACAAACTCTTTCCCGGGCAACCGTTCAGCTTCATCATTCCTGCCTTGAAACGGAAAGTGAGGAGCTTCATGTGGCAAATAGAGGAAAAATGGTTTGTCCCTGTTTTGTTCCATAAAATCAAGTGCGTGATTAGTGATTAAATCTGTCACATATCCCTCTTCGTAAATTGAGTCTGTATTGTGCCACCAATCATGCAAGCCAATGCCATCACGATGAGAAATATAATCCACATTACCACTTACATATCCATAAAATTCATCAAACCCATGGTTAACAGGATTATACTTTAATTCATACCCAAGGTGCCACTTTCCGAATATTCCTGTGGTATAACCATGCTCTTGAAATACTTCGCTGATAGTACGTTCATCGCTTGAGATTCCACCTGCATATCGTCTGGCCATCTGTGCGTAAATTACCCCTTCCAAACCTGCTCTTTGTGCATAATTACCTGTCATCAGACTTGCTCTTGTTGGGGTACAAACAGCGCCATTGGAATAATAGTTGGTAAATCGTATACCTTCAGTCGCCATCTGGTCCAGAACTGGTGTTTTAATTTTTTCATTGCCATAGCAACCAATATCACCATATCCCAGATCATCAGCCATTATCAGGATGAAATTGGGAGGATACTTTTCAGGTTTCTTTTCGGCTGTTAGACACTGCTGCCCTGTAATTGCCATTGTCAATACTCCTCCCAGGAGTAAAGATTTTTTCGTGAATGATTTCATATGCAAAAATTATTAATCAATAGATTTTTCCTTGATTCCAGCTTAGACAAAACAATATTACTATAACATAGCTATCATGGTAAAATTAGCATCAATTAACTGTTTCATCCAAGGGAATACCCAGTTCCTTGTAAAGGCGTCTCCGTCCCGCTTTATCATTTTCGTGAATTTTATGTGCGTATTCTGCCACCTGGATCGCAACTCTTCGCGGAACAACGACGACTCCGTCTCCGTCGGCAACAATTACATCTCCCGGACATACCAATACTCCGCCAATTTCAACCGGGCGATTTACAGATTCCACTTCATTACGTCCGGGTCGAATGCCACGACCCTTTTTTTTCAGGTATAACGGGATCTTCTGCAAAGCTATTTCATCAGTGTCCCTTGCTCCGGCATCAGTCACAACGCCCACTGCACCCAACTTCACCCAGGCCATAATGTTCTTTGAGCCAATGGTTCCAATATCTTTGTCTTCCACATCATCCATAACCAACACAGTACCAGGAGTAATAACATTCTCCATTGACCTTTTTGAAGTTGGGGGAAGAAAAGAGGATCTCCAGTCAACATATTCTTCCTCTGGTTCGTTTCGATCCGGGCGTTGTGTTGGTACAAGCCGCACAGTTGCAGCGATACCTGTCATAATGTGGCTCATATCATCAATATTTACCCAGGCAGGATGAATTTCAGGATTAACAAGACCTGTGTTAGGCAGGCCCACCTGGTCCAATCCGTCAGAAACATCTGTCAGACGTAAACCATGGTATAGTTTAATCAGTTCAGCATTCTCACTGGCAGAATAGGTTTGTGATTCAATTAAGTTGACTCCATCTTTGGTTTGACTATACATGGAGATGTAACACACTATGAATAAAGACACAAAACAGATTATTTTCATTTTCATTATATTCAGTTATCAGGAAATTAATTTTTTAGCGATTGGCACATGCATGATTATTCAGATTAATTGTAATCTGAATCAATCTGGTATTTTATTGGAAAATGTTAATTTAAGCACATAAGCCATCTCGTCAGATTGTTTTTCACACATGGTTATATGCATACCTGAATTATTCTGTTTGTATTTTAATGATATACTTTGATCTTTATCAGCAAGCAATAACGCTACGTTCTGTAGTGATTGAATATTAAACTCATTGGATGACAGTGAATTAATAGTTAATGTTTTATTATCACCCGGCCATCCGAGGATGATTGCATAGAGCACTTTATTGTCTTTACTCCTGGTGAAACGTATATCCCTGGCCGTACCTTGCGAGGGTGCCTCGAATCCCACAACTTTATTTTCATTTGTATGACGGTGACCCAGCCCCATCTTCGTTGGCCCTTCTCCATATTTGACCCAGGTACGGGTATTGTAAACTGCTTCCCCGTATTTTCCGAGCCAGTCACCTAAAGAGAGAAGTATCTCTTTTTGCTCCTGCGGTATGCTGCCGTCAGCTTTTGGAGAAATATTGAGCAGAAGATTACCATTTTTACTTACACGGTCGAGAAAGCCATGAAGTACTTCTGTGGGAGAATAATAGCGAATACCTTCCGTGTAACACCAACTTGACCGGCTGATTGCATCATCGGTTAACCAGTAATAATCCACCAGATCTGCTGGACCACCACGTTCATAGTCCAGCACAGCAACATCGTTATTTAGTGCATCTTTGTAAGTAGCTACAACTTCCTTGTTCCATTGCTCGGCCTTGTTATAATAATATGCAAGAAATTCAAGTAATACAGGTTCTCGGATGGCTGTAAGATTAAAATCCTGCCAAATTATATCCGGTTGATAATTATCTATAATTTCCTTGTGTTTATCAAGCCAGAGTTTTTCATTTGCTTTTTCAGTAAGCTGTGCATAAAGAATTTGCAATTCAGGATCATTCGTTTCAGGAGCATGGTCATAGAATTGCCTGGGAGTCTCAACTCGTCTTGTCTGCGTAAATCCGTGAAATGCATGATGCATGGAAAGTATGATCTTCATATCTTTTTCACGGATTGCCTGGGTCAGCAGTCCGACCAGGTCAAGTCCGGGCCCCTGGTTTTTGGCGTTCCATGGATTAACTTCGCTGTCCCACATTGAAAAGCCGTCATGATGTTCAGCAACAGGACCTGCAAACCTGGCACCGGATTTTGCAAAAAGATCCGCCCATTCATCAGGATCAAAATTACCTCCCTCTGATTTTAATTTAGGGTGAAACTGAACGAAATTACCTTTTTTGTCCTCTGCGCCCGTAATGAAATAATGATAGGGCCATTCCTCAGGATGACCGTAGGTTTCAATGTGATGTATATTTTCATCTGAGCCATCGATATACATTCTCCTGGGATACCATTCATTGCCAAAGGCTGGAACAGAATATACTCCCCAGTGGAAATAGATTCCAAATTTAGCATCACGAAACCATTCAGGTATGTTATAATGCGTACTTATCGATTCCCGGTTAGCTTCATATCGAACCTCTGTTTGTGCCGAAATAGCGGTTGTTGCCACAATAAATGATCCAATCATCAAATAAAAAATTATTATTTTGTTTTTCATGATTTTAGCGTTGCTAAATATTTAATATTTCAGAGGCGATGTATATTGATGACGCATTACTGATTTTTATATGTTCTCTTTATAAATCATTGACTTAAAGTTTTTCTATATATGTATAATAAGAGGGATAAATTCTGTTTTTATCATCCGTCAAAAAGACTTCCATGTCATATTTTCCTTCTGGAATGGTTATCTCAAAAACTACCTCAGTATCATTGTTTTTGATGGATTTAGTTTCTTTTATGTCTGCTAGGTAAATTGAAGCATTAATAAAATTTACATATTTACTGGCGGGCATGGGATTATTCACTTCCACTGTATTTACCCTGGCTTGTACATCCTCATTAATAGATAATCCGCTTGATCTTGGATAGCGACACAGACTTATTTTGTAGCGCCCACCCTTAGAGAATTCAACTTTTAGTATTCCATTGCCCTGATCGGCTTCCAAAGCGCCATACTGGTGCCAGGCTCGTCCAAGGAAACCGGTATGCATATCGTGTGCACTGATCCTAACCGGATTTTCATAACTCGTACCAACTTCGATATATGCATGTTTCTCGCCGACTCCTTCATTCATGATAGATTCCCACCATTTATTATATGCTTGAGATAATCTGTTAACAATCTCGGGATGCAGGTAAGCAATATTATTTGATTGTTTTCTGTCTTGTTCTATATTATATAATTCTTCACCGTTAATTAACCTCCAGGTTTCATCCATTACGGAATAGTTTCTGAATTTCACCAGATTTTGTACCCGCTGGTTGTCCACAACCAATATCCGTTCTTCCCATTTATCATATCCTTCTATGAATAATGGAGCAAGACTTCTGCCATCGATAGGTTTCTTTTCTTCAAATTTCAATTCACATAATTCCACCAGTGTAGGAAGAATATCAATATGGGCAGTCAATTTATCGATATCTTTTCCTCCCAGAACATTTCCTGCGGGCCATCGTATGAAAAACGGGACCCGATGGCCTCCATCGTATATACTTGCTTTCTTGCCGCGTAATCCTCCATCATGACCAAACATTTTACCATCTTTATTCTCAACACCAAAGGCTGTTCCATTATCGGTCATAAATATTAAAATGGTATTTTCTCTGATATCCAGCTGTTCCAGTTTATTTTCCAATCGTTGAAAATTATCATCGATGTTGGTAATCATGCCATAGAACCGTTTTTGGTTTTCCAGTATTGTCTCATCATTTTTATAAAGATTGTAATATTCCAGGGGCACATGTAAAGGAGCGTGTGGTGCATTGGTGGATATGTAACAAAAGAATGGTTGGTCTTTATTTTTTTCAATGAATTTTAATGCTTCATTAAAAAAGACATCTGTACAATAACCTTCAAATTTCCGAGGTGTGCCATTGTGCCAATAAGTATCATCAAAATAGTCATTCCCCCAATAATCCGGCCCTTGTGTAATCCCTCCTCCACCATGCCGGACTACTTCCTGAAATCCACGGTCCTCTGGTCTGAACGGATAATTATCACCCAGGTGCCATTTCCCAAACATACCTGTTATGTAATCGTTTTCAGAAAAAATCTCGGCAATGATTTTCTCATCTCTGAATAGCTGGGACCTACCGGCAATAGTATGATGTGTGTTTGTTCGATTGGTATATCTGCCTGTCATCAAAGCTCCACGAGTGGGGGCACATGTAGGACTGACATGATAATTGGTAAATCTTACTGAATTCTCATAAAACATGTCCAGATTTGGTGTTTGAATAATATGATTTCCATGTACCCCCAAATCGCCATATCCCTGATCATCAGTGATAACGAATATTACATTTGGTTGTGGAGTCACTACCTCTTTTGATCCTTGATTGCCGCAACTGACCAAGGGGATTAATGCGATTAAAGTGAAATTGATTAATATTGTATATCTCATTATCATCTTGTTAAGTGTTAATTTTTATCAAAACAGATTTTCCCTTTTCATTAAATCAAGTTACTTCTTTGCGAATTTTAATATTTCACATATTCAGCTTCAAAATTATTAAGCTTACCCCTCATCTCCACTACAACATCTTCATAATCCGGATGATTTATAAGATTATTGAATTCCAGGCTGTCTTCATCTATTTTAAATAACTCTTCAATTACCGGATGACATTCCTGGTACCGGATATATTTATACTTTTTAGTTCGCACGAATTTTGATCTGATTGATTGATATTCTTCCGGATTATTTACTTCTGATATCACCGGATCAAGATTATTGTAGTTATTTTCGCCGTATACTGCATCATGTATTTCATCTGTTTTGTCATACACAATAGGCAAAAAACTTTTCCCCGGTAAATTGCCAGGTTTTTCAATACCGGCAAGGTCGAGAATTGTGGGAGCAATATCTATTACTGATATCAGTCCATTTTCTATACGCCCGTTGCTGTTTTTCATATACCTTGGGTCATAGACAATCATAGGTGTTTTGGCTGATTCATCATATAGTAGGGCTTTTCCCATTAATTGCCTGGAACCACAGAAATAACCATTATCTGATGTGAAAATTATGATGGTATTGTCGGCTATTCCCAGTTCGTTAAGTTTTTGTCTTATCTGTCCTATAACAACATCCACTCCTGTGACAAGTGCGTAATAATTTTTAATAAAGGCCTGGTAAGTACTATAATCATGGATATGCCTTTCAGGAGGGTTTTTTGTGCCAAAATACCAATGGGCATTTCTGCTTTTTTTCTGCACGACATCCGGTAAATTATTGAAATACAGAGGGGCATCATTGCTCATTCGTGGTATATCATTTTTGTACAGATTCTTTAAATGTTCCTCCGGATCGAATGGTGCATGTGGGGCCTTAAAACTTACAGAGAGACAGAACGGTTTGTCTTCTTTGCTGGCTTTTTGAATAAAATCGTTGGACTGGTAGCCCATGAATTCATTTAAATGGGTAGCATTCCATCTGTTTTCATATCCATTAAACGAACCGTCATCGTCGGCCCGGTAATTACCTTGTGCTGTAAAACCGTACCAAATGTCAAAGTGGTGCTTAGGCATGAATTCCTCCTTATACCATTCCCTGTAATTTTCATTTTTTTCTGACCCCTGAGATACTGCGAAACCAAATTTCCCGATAAATCCGTTAAAATACCCTGCTTCCTTAAGTAATACCGGGTAAGAAGTTGAAAATTCCTCATCAGTAATTACAAGGTTCGTGGGCCGATCGAAGCCCGAACCATGCATTCCCAGATACTTCCCGGTCATAATGGATGTGCGGCTAGGCAAACATATTGGTGAAACATGATAGGCGTTATTAAATGAAACAGACTGGCTCGCTAACCGATCAATGTGAGGTGTGATAACATGCTCATTTCCCATGAATCCGAGTGCGTCCCACCGTAAATCATCTGTTAATAAAAATATAATGTTGGGTTTGTCATTGTCTGACTGTGAAATGTCATTTGAGTTCTTTGCCGGATGATTACCAGTACAAGCTCCTAATAATACGAGTGATGATAAAGATATTATAGACTTTTTCATGTTGTTGAATTTTTTTTTGGACAATTCTTAAATTTAATTTTGATCATAATTTATTTCTGTACATTATTCTGACCAGTTAGCTTTAATTATTTTTTGTATTTGCGGATAATTATCGTCTCCCTCATTTAATTTTTCACGAAGTGACTGTAACTCAACTTTAAGTGAATCAATAACCTTTTTACAGGCAGGGTCATCATAGCGATTATTGGTCTCAAACGGATCATTTTTTAGATCGTAAAATTCCCAGGCTGCAGGTGTTTGAAAATTAGACATAGAGGCTGGATTATTTGCCCATTCCTGAGCTTCTCCCGACCTGTTTTTGTAATCTACTCCGTAAAAAAATATCAACTTGTAGTCCTTTGTCCTTATTCCAAAATGAGCCGGGTTGTTGTGGTTATGAGCCATATGCATCCAGTAGCGATAATAGGTGGCTTGTTGCCATTTATCTGGTTCCGAGCCTGTTTCCAATATTTCTTTAAAACTGTTTCCCTGCATATAAGCAGGAACCTTTCCACCGGCAAGTTCAATCATAGTCGGAGCAAAATCAGTATTATTGACAATGGCATCTGTTCTTGTACCCACTTTTATCATTTTTGGATAATGAATAAGTAAGGGCATTTTCATGGATTCTTCATACATCCATCTCTTATCTATATAATCATGCTCGCCCAGCATAAAACCCTGGTCCCCGGTATATATGATTACCGTGTTTTCCATCAGGTCATTCTCTCGTATATAATCTAAGATTCGTTTTAGATTATCGTCTACTCCCTTTACGCAACGTAAATATCTTTTTAGATATTCCTGATATGCAAGGTGCTTATATTCCGGATCCGGAATTGCAGGATCTATCCCCATGTGCATTCCCATATTGCGGATAACATTTCTGTGTCCGACGGAGGAGCCGATCGTATCAAGTAGCGAATTATTTATACCCCGGGTGGCAACAGAGCCGTTTTTGGCATTATACCATAAACTGGCTGGTTCAGGAATTTCTGTATTTTCAAGATAATCTTTATACCGGGGAGCAAATTCAAAGAAATCATGTGGTGCTTTGAAGTGACATTTCAAAAAGAAAGGCTTCGACTTGTCTCTCCCATTTTTTAACCAATTGAGTGCAATATCAGTGATCACATCTGTGGAGTGCCCTTTGTACCGGCTTGCATTAACCTCTCTTACTATATCCTTCCCAAACCTGATTTCCATCTTTTCGGCTCCGTCCCTGCTGTACAAAACAGGATCAAAATAATCGCCCTGCCCAGGAAGTACATTATAATAATCGAATGCTTCGGGTGCCTGTTTCAAATGCCACTTTCCAATCATTGCCGTATGATATCCCAGCTTTTTCATTTCATGGGCAAGATATTGTTTCTCAGGGGGCAGATTCCCGTCAAGATCAAGAACGCCATTTGTCTGGCTGTACTGTCCGGTCATAATTGAAGTCCGGCTTGGAGTACAAATTGCATTTGTGCAGAAGGCATGATCGAAAATAATGCCCCTCCTGGCGAGAGAATCCAATACAGGGGTTGGATTTAAACAGGCTAAACGACTTCCATAAATTCCAAATGCTTGTGTAGTATGATCATCCGACATTATATAGATAATGTTTGGCCTCACAATCTCCTTTTGACAAGATGTAAACAAGCCAGATATTAAAACTAGTCCGATGCTTTTAAAAACTTGTTTCATACTAATCCTTTAAATATTTCAGATCCGGCCGATATACCATTACAGCCAAAGTATTAATGGAGTAATGAAGGTCCGGTATATCTAAGGTTCAATTGAGAACCTCATTAATGGGGTGAATTTATTCATCACTACTCGCTTTGATTCCACTGGAATATGCCTGTTTAAGAATAATGAATTCATTCCTGAAAAATGATTATCCTATCCATCCGTTCCTGCCAATCACGGAGCCATTCTTCACGCCAGCTACTAGTAATTTTAGCACCCCACCACTCTGCATTCCAATGTCTTGGGGATTTAAATTCATAGAGCATGAATTCAGGATCCATTATATCCACATACCAGTTTTTATAAGTTGTTCCTTTCCTTTTTATAAACTTCCCCCCCCAACCTGATAGGGTTGGATCGTCGGGGTTACCTTTTAGAAGATATAATACCGTTGGTGTGTCGCCCATTTTTATTTCCCCTCCTTTTAACAGGGAAATCCAATCGCCCATAGCTCCATGACCCTTTACATGGGTTTGCATAAATGTGAAATTATCAAGATCACCCTGTTGATTTCCTCCCAATCTGACTCCTTGAAAACTATACATATTCTGGACAATCCATAAGTCTTTATGATGAGTTTCGATATATTTTATTGAGTGCGGATCACGGAGTTCATTCGCACCTGCCAGGTAAATAACCCTGATATTTTCTTTGATCTCAGGTTTTGCACTTAACGCAAAAGCAAGATCTGTAGGTGTTCCCCAAATAAGCACATACAATGGCCTGTTCTCAGGGTCCCTTCGCATAGCACATTCAATAAGCCATTTAGCACCTTCGGTCAGCTTTTCATCTGTATAACTCAGACCATGTATAATTTCTTCTGATGGTGCCGCTTTTGAACCCTGTTTAGCGATTGCCCTATAGTAAGCCGGTGATGGATATTTATCTGAATGTTTTACCAGTTTAGGATAATCAGCCTC
Organism: Bacteroidales bacterium; assembly: GCA_040880545.1. GTDB lineage: Bacteria > Bacteroidota > Bacteroidia > Bacteroidales > M55B112. The sequence continues at coordinate 50,017 of JBBDIE010000175.1, forward strand.
ATACAGGTCAACTACCTGCAAGATATTTTTTACAGTTCCAAATTTAGGGGGAGTTGCAATAATACCTTCCGTATCGAAAAGATCACCATACACAAAATAGTGTACCAGAGATTGATAATCATCGTCATCCCCACCTCCGATATCAGTTGTTATAAATACCCTGTACCTGTCCCCGTTAAGAGCACCTGACAAAAGCTCATTGTTCGGTTTAATGATTGTTTCTTCCTGTGCAAATATTTCAACACTTCGGACCAAAATGACAACCAGTAAAAAACAGAATATAAAAGTGCGGCTTTTCATAATCGTAGATTTTCAAACCATAGTTTTAATGATACATCCACTCAATCTGGGGCCAGTTTTCCATTCCTTCATTAGATAAGGGTCTGCCCGGGGTACTTCTACCAAATTCTATGTAACTGACAAGTAAAGCTTTCAGGTTTTCTGCTATCGCCGGATTCTCAGCAAACACATTATTATCTTCTCCCGGATCATCTTTCATGTTATATAATTGGAATGCTGATATGTCCTTAAAATTTTTATCACCATAACCTCCTGAACCCGGCCACACTATTAATTTCCATTTTCCCTGCCGTATTGCGAACCTTCCATTAGATGAATGCTGGACCATTGCTTCGCGAAGCTGGCCATTAGATTTTTCACCAGTTAGAACTGGTAAATAACTATAACTGTCTCCCGCAGCACTATCAGGTAATTCATAATTCAGGATATCTGCCAATGTAGCCATTAAGTCGGTGGTGCTGATGAGCTCACTGGCTGTAACACCGGATTTAATTTTTGCAGGCCAGCTAACTATGAAAGGAACCCTGTGACCCCCCTCAAAAATATCCGCTTTTTTCCCTCTGAATATATAACTTGGGTGGTGCCCAACTTTTTCAAGTTCATCAAAATTTGCCTTGGGAGAACAACCATTATCTGAATTAAAAATGACGATTGTATTTTCTTTAATTCCATTTTCTTCAATGGCGGCTATAATTTGCCCGACAACATGATCGACCTGTGAAACAAAATCGCCGTAAAAATTCGTATTGCTTTTTCCTAAAAATTCAGAAGTTGGAAGAATTGGGGTATGGGGTGCAGGCATAGCAAAATATAAAAAAAATGGAGATTTTGAATTTGCCCATTCATTAATATATTGAATAGATTTTCGGGTTAAATGGGGCAATACATCTGCATGGCTAAAGTCTGAACCGGTTAAACCTTTTCTCCAGTAACCTTTTTCATCCACAGAGACTGTTGTATCAGTCGGCACAGTGGTTGCCTTACCATTTTCAACGTAAACATAGGGAGGCATATCAAGTGAGCCTGAAATAGCGTATGAATAACTGAAACCTCTGTCAAGCGGACCATTTTTTACCGGTTTGCTAAAATTAACTTCAGGATCTATACCGGGTCCCAATGGAGTGGATTGCCAACCCTCAGGTCCTGTTACTACCCAATCCCATCCAAGGTGCCACTTTCCAACAAAACCAGTGTGATAATTATTTTCCTGCATCAATTTACCAACTGTCAGTCTTTCTGGTTCAATCATTGCTTTTGAATAGCCTGATAAAACACCTTTTTTTAATGTTGATCTCCAGCTGTACCTGCCGGTTACAATTCCATACCGTGTTGGGGTACAAACAGACGAACTAGTGTGAGCATCTGTAAACCGGATACCTTCCGAAGCAAGTTTATCAATATAAGGTGTACTGATTTTCGAATTTTCATTATAGCATGTAACATCACCATAGCCCATATCATCGGCCAGTATGTAGATTACATTTGGCTTGTCAGACTGAACTTTCTCATCTGTATTATTGCATCCAGATCCGGCAGTTAACGCAATTGTAGATGCTATGAGTATGTAATACCTGTTCATATCACGATTTTTAATTCTCAACTGAATCAGAGTTTCTGATATTTTTGATTATACTTTCTCAAATCTTCTTCTGTATATCTGCCCTTAACACGCTCAGGGATGTCAGTATGTTGATTGATATTTTTAATTGCATTTGATTCAACGAGCCTGTTAACTCCCGCTTTATTCTTAATCAATTCAAATTCATCATACAGATCGCCTGCAACGGTAAATGATTTGTAACTTAAAGTATTTCCACTAAAGGAAATTCGTTGGTATAACTGGGTATTGGATGCAACCCGATCACTCCAGAAATTGGTTCCAAGTCCGTACATTTTTGGACCGGCAACAGTTACGATATACATAGGTTTGTTATCAGAACTTGCATCAACATGCTCAAGGTTCTGACCACGGCAATATGTATGGTCATGACCCTGGAGGACTAAATCCACACCGTGCTTTTCTAAAACAGGTTTTACTGCATTTTGATATTCTGCATTATCTCTGCCTATTGAACAACCATAGACGGGGAAATGGGTAAATACAACAGTCCAGCGATATGGATTTTCAGTAAGAGTTTTGTCCAACCATTCCAGGACCAGTTCCCTGGTCACTTCATTATACATGATTGCAGGGGAATCAAAGGTAATAAATCTGACACCCTGGTAATCTACATAATAACCATGATTGGGTATTTTTGTGACAGGACCGTTTTCCGGTAAAGTAAAAATTTGATTCCAATGATTAGAAAAAGACCTGGAAAGATCTTCTTCTTTCCTGTACTCATGGTTGCCAGGAGTAATCAAACTTGGTTTCATCCCGAACATCCATCCTCCGGCATAAAAAAACTGTTCCCAAAGATCTGTTTTACTGGCATTAACCAGGTCGCCAACAAACAACATAAAATCAGCATCGGGGTAATGGGTAAACCCCTGACGTAAAACCCTGGAGCCAAGAGATTTTATATTGTTCTGAATATCACCAAAATAGAGAAAAGAAAATGGTTCTGGTTTGTTCGATGAAGTTTCGAATTGGAACCATTCACTCCAGTTTCTTCCATTTCCAACACGGTAAACATATTTAGTTTCAGGTTTAAGTCCATTAAAAACTACCTTATGGCCCATATAATCAGTACTTCCCGTCTCCCATAATGAAAAAGTTCCAGTCTGGCTGATTGAGTTCTCCTCAAGATATGGCGTCGCATCAACGACTGCAATTTCACCTATACTTATTGAATCATCCAATAGGGTACGCCAGGATACTGCTGCTGAAGTGGCCGGATCTCCTGGAATAGTCATCATTATACAATCCGGAAAATCTGTATTCTGTGCTATAAGATTCTGAAGAGTAGTTGCTATAATTAATATTGATATAATTTTTCTTATATTTTTCATGTCCAGTGTTTTCTCAAATAATTATTATTCAGGTGTTATTCAGGCTATACAGGATCGGTATATTATTGCCATATTCTAAATTTTAATCTATTCAATACAAGCATTTTATATATATTTAGTACGTTAGTCTCCAGGATGTGAGAAATTGTTCAGATATCTGATACCTTAATTTAGATCAGGGCGAAGAGGTTAGAGTCGATTTCCATTGCTGGAGTCTTTTTACCATCTTTTTTGTGCGTTTAGGATGATCCTTGGCAAGGTTATTTTGTTGTCCACGATCGTTTACGATATTATACAATGCAACCTGCCAGGGATCTTGTGACATTAAAAGGACCCAATCATCATCAAGCATGGCAAGTTGGGGCCAATTGGCTTCTTTATTATGTGGTCCCCGCCACTCCCAGAACAAGGGTTTTGACCTTTTAAATTTTTGACCTTTAAATGCTTGCAAAATACTGATGCCATCAGGTTTATATCCTGACGGCAATGGAATCCCTGCAGCAGCAGCTAATGTTGGAAGTATATCCACACCGGAAATAACGGATGAGGTATCAATCAAACCTTCAGGAGTAATACCCGGCCAGCGTACGATAAAAGGGGTATTTACCCCCCCAAGATATAGACTTCGTTTACGACCGCGAAGTCCACCGGTATCTCCTACACTGTAATATCTAACATGACTGCTTTCAGTATGCGGATCTTCCGGACCATTATCGCTTGCAAATATAACCAGGGTATTCTCCTCCAGCCCCAGTTCTGTCAGGATTTCGAGCACATTGCCGATAAGTCTGTCGGCACGCGTGATCGCTGAATAATATGTGCGCTGCGGCTCTGGAGTATCAGGGTATACAAGCTTATCGTCGTTTGTTGCCGATACAATTGTATGCGACTCATGGATACAGAGATTTACGAAAAATGGTTTTTCTCTTGGTTCTGAAATAAAATTAATGGCATGTTCCACTGCTGCTGCAGTACGATAACTTGCTTCTATGGTACGATCACCCTCTTTGCCTGCGAATGAACTATTTTCCCATACAGTAGTACCGGGACCCGTCCATACTGCTGCTTCATCATACCCATATGCTTCTGGACGGGGTGTTTCGGGCGTGACATTTGATCCGTGCAACGAAAGGTGCCACTTCCCAAAATGGCCCGTGGCATATCCCGCCTCTTTTAATAATCTGGGTAAAAGAGTTACATGTGGGTCTAGCCAATTGGCAATCCCGGCAGCAACATTCTTTTCCTGGGTACTGATTGCGCTGTGGATAGAATGTCTCGCCGGATAATTCCCCGTAACAATTGTGGTCCGGCTTGGTGAACATACAGGGTTGCCAACTGTAAACTTATGAAAGTCGATTCCACTTCTGGCAAGCTTGTCAAGATTTGGGGTTTTAATCTCAGGATGACCGTGATATGCCAGATCGCCCCAGCCCCAGTCATCAGCATATATAATCAATATGTTTGGTTTAGCCGTGCTATTATCACCAGCATAAACATGGTTGGTAACATTTGGCAGGCAGGGTAATATAATGCCAATAAAAGCTGATTTTATCAGTCTGTAATTTTTCACCTGTTTATAAATTTTATTCTTTGATGACAAAACATGGAACCATCATTATTATAGATCAATTTGTAAATAAAAATTATATTCCAATGTAATTCTCATTCAATTATTTACTTAGAGTAAACTTCAACGCAACTGCCACATCATTTAATACTTCCGGCAGTACAACGTGAGTTCCGTCTTCTTCTACGGACCATTCAACTTTTTTGGTCGAACCAAGTAATTGCACATTCTTTATTCTATCAACTATTTCATCGTTGCTATGGATGCTTTTAATATGCAAGTGCATATCTTCGGGCCAGCTAAGGGCCATTACGTACAGATTATTATCTTTAACCGTGAATCTGATGTCTCTCGCATCGATATTATCTGTAAAGTTCCATTTTGGATGGGGCTTAGGTGTTCTGAGTTTCTCTTCCAGGCCCTCTGCATGTATCTTCCATGGACGTGTTTCAAAGATGGCTTCACCATTTACTTCAAGCCATTTACCAACTCCCCTGAGTGCTTCTTTTTGTGCTTCAGGAATTGTTCCGTCAGCTTTTGGTGAGAGATTCAGTAATAAGCCACCACCTCTGCTTACACGATCAATCAAACCGCGAACAATTTCAGGAGCCTTTTTGTAAATCTGATCTGTATTATAACCCCATCCCTGATGAGCTATTTTCATATCATCTATCCAGGGTCTTGTCTCGTTGGCATTACGATCTCTTCCCTCTTCAAATGAAAGTATACCTAATTCATATGGAAAATTAAATTCCATACTACCAGGAAACTTGTTCAAAACCACCACAGGTTTTTGCCATTCTACCTGTTTATTATAATAGTAAGCCAATATTTCCTGAACAGGATTATCAGCTGTTTCATCCCTGAATGCACCACCGTCGAACCAAATAATATCAGGTTCATAGTTATCAAGCACTTCTGTTACTTTATTTTTCCATTCTACCAGGAAATCCTCCCTTGTTCTGCCAACCTCGTCATTCCAGTAGAGATCTCCATATTCAGGATTGAAAATATCCCAGTCTTTATCTAAATATTTCTCACGTTCAACTGAATCAACAGGTTGCCAATAATTTCCAATCCAAGGGAGGTACCAGTTAAATGTACGAATATGATGAAATGTGGCAATAACAGGCATTTCATTTTTTTTAAGTTCTGCAGCGAACTCTCCAAAAAGGTCACGTTTGGGCCCCATGTCCATGGAATTCCATTTTGTAAATTCAGAATCCCAAATACAGAATCCATCATGATGAACAGTAGCTAATCCTGCATATTTTGCACCCGATTGCTTTATAATTTCTACCCATTCCGCAGGATCATATTTTTCGGCCTTAAACATGGGGATGAACTCTTTATATGAAAATTCTGATGGATCACCCCAGTTTTCAAGATGATGTTCATATACGTGGTCTCCAATTTTATGCATACGTTTTCCATAATGCTCTGTGAAGTATGCTGGTACCGCGTATACTCCCCAGTGGGCATATATACCAAATTTTGCATCAAGCAGCCATTCCGGAATATCATTGTTGATCAGGGATTCCCAGGTAGGTTCAAATGTTTGGGTGAATACTTCATTTTTCTTTTTTGATGAATTACATGATCCCATTAAAAACATGAGAATAATTAAAAACGTCATCTTGAATTTCATAATTTGTATTTTTAGATTTAGCATTTTTGTATTTTCATATCTCTATTTCAAGCACTTCTATTCTGATTAAAAGTGTTGTGGAAAATCATCAGTTAGTCCGACTTTACTCATTATATTTATTTGCTCTATGCCCAAGGCCAGGGCAGGGGAGTCTCCTTTCAATTTGAAGCGCTGCTCTTCCTGGTTTTCGAATAACGGATCAACATAGACTGAGTTATTATCAAATCCGTGAATTTGTAAATCCATTAAAATTTTGTTTTCTCTGAAATCAGGATTGGACAAACTAAAATAAAGATTGCTGTCAACCCTGTTGTCGGTCATCATCTGATATACTTCAGGTGGCTTCGCATCCTTTATAAAAGAATAAAAATTATCCTTTTCACCAGTACTGACAAACACATTTTTAACTATATCTGAATTTCCAAAGTTGCCCAGTGCCTGAATCATTCCTTTCCCGGTCCCTGATGATACATCTATAAGGAAATTATTCCGTACCACATTATCCCCCTTGGGAGCGATACCGGCATTAGGAGATCTGAATACTATATTATGGTTAATAAGCGTTCCGTTTTGGGCATTATCGATTCGAATACTGGAATTGACCTCCGGATTCTGAATATCATGAACATAGTTGAAACGAATTATATTTCCCAGTCCTGCACCCGACACATTAATGGCAGCACCATCACCCATCTTTTCCAGTGCGTTGTGAATATGATTAAATTCAACAATATTATTACGGGAATGCAGGTAGGGAGCTAGTTCATCCAATGTAGAAGCCGTACCTGTTTCATCAAACCTGATACTCCTGCTGCATTCCCGGGTTTTCTCTCTGTCAGGACTAAAAAATGGCGGACGAACACCTGTGATGCAAACTGCTTTTCGAGGTACATTGTGGATATAATTATGGGCTATCAGGTTTTCTCCACTCTGCCATGCAGTGATCATTTGTGAATGCCACCAGATTGTTCCACAATCATGAATGTGGTTATTTACAACTTTGTTATATTTGTTCACATCTTTAGTACCGGGTCCGTATCCCAGCATCATAACTGCCGAAGCTCCCAAGTCATGAAAATAGCTGTTTTTGATTTCAATATGCTGGGCGTGATAATCCAGTCGAATTGCATTTCCGCCGGCATTATAAAAATGGCATGCTTCAACACTGCAGTATTCCGCCCCCTTGAATCTGAGCATTGCATTGTCCTTATTTTCAACCTCCCAGTCATGCTGTATCCCCGATTCATTTGCATCCCATGAAGTACGGTCTGCTTGGGTAAATGAAAGTCCACTAAAATGAATACCGGTAACAGGAACATCTTCTGATTCATTGATTCTTGAATCTCCTTCAACTTTTATTAATGTACTGAGTTTAGGAGCCATAATATTTTGTCCCGGATCTATATTTTCGGGCCACAGGTATACTTTTTGCTGCTGAGTATTTATTAGCCAACATCCCGGATCATCCATTCCCTCAAATACATTTTCCACCCAAACAATCCCTTCCGGGAACCGTACTCTTTTCATTCTTGTGAGTGGATAGGAAGATGGGATTTTTGTTCTGGCAATACTGTTTCTTTCATCCACCGATTCCAGGGGAAGTATATTCATGGTCCAGGCAACAGAGGGTTGTATAACAATTTCAACATCTTCCAGGTTGTACCAGTTTTTTAATTTTCCCGGGGGGAAATGAAGATTATATAGGTCTTCCGGCTTTTTTGCTCTGTTCCCCTCGTACTCACGCGTTGGGAAAAATCCTTCAGTCACCGCCCTGGGAATCCTTAAATCACCATCATATAAAGTATAGAATGATTGAATTCCTTCTGGTAGATCGGCGCTCCAGATTTTTCCTGTTGCTTTATCTGGTAATCCGGGAAGATCGGTATCAACTCTTTCCCATCCTGTTACACGGACTCCCGAGCTGATCACAGGCTGTTCCCCAGGATAATTCCGGTAAGTAATACGGAACCCTTCAGGGGCAGAATCTTCAAGCCCCAGTACAAATGTATGGGACAGATAATAGGTTCCCTCTCTCAGGAAAACAGTAATGTCCGAATGCAATCCGTTTCTTTTCAACTCCCGGATTTGATTCCTGGCCTTCTCAATGCTTGCCAGAGGCTGTGACAATGTTCCCGGATTGTTGTCTGCACCGGAAGGGGATATGTATATTTCTACCGGTGCATTCCGGCATCCGCTAAGGAATGGCAGCAGCACGATATAGAGAACAAAGAAAATTGTTTTATTCCTATTCATTTAAATGCGAAATAAAAGGGCTTTACACATTAATAAAATTAATGAACTGAAGCCCGTAATCTAATTTTTATCTACTAAAGATTATCAGTTTCCGGGGAGCCTGCCCATCCTGGATTTTGAACCAGGTTTGGATTAATTCTTCTTTCTTCATCAGGAATTGGTAATAAGTACCATGAAGATTCGAAAGCCCTCTGCTGTTCTTCGAATTCGTAGGAAATTGTGGTGGGGCCCTCTGGTACGTCCCTGCTTAATACCGGTTTCAGAAATACAGCGGTTTGTTGCGATTCAACAGGTACTTTCCAACGTCGTATATCATAGAATATATGATCTTCAAAGTTCATCTCGACAATACGCTCCTGCCGAATTTCTTTCCGCATCTCTTCCTGAGAAAGGCCTGTTGGCATTAAGGGCATACTGTAGGTATTTCCCATAAATTCGGGATATGGCATACACTTGGTACGTTCACGAATCATATTAATTGCTTCAATGGCTGTCAGACCAATGCCAAGGGCGTCAACGTCAGGACCATAGGCTTCATTCATCGCTTCCGCATACATGAGCAGTACATCGGCATACCGTAAAAATATGAAATTATGATGTGCAGTTCCACCACTGTTGCCTTCTAATGGATTAATATCAAGATTAAGCTGCTTTATAGAATATAGATAAGTGTTATATTGCGACAACTGGGGGGCAGCATCTGCTGATGTTGTATTTTCACCCAACACCCATGTTTGTTGAATCCTTCCCTGTCTAAGATCAGCACCGTTATAGCCTACATCCCTGTAAAAGCGCGGATCAAGGTTAACATAGGGATTTTGTAAGTCAAAGCCACCCACTGGATCATCTTGGTCATAGGCTTCTCCTCCATTTATAATCTTATAATATTTCATGATATTATAAGTCATCTGATTCTTGCCTCCTTTATTGCCATTCCATGCCATGTTTGGAGGTAAATTTATATATTCCATTCTCCAGTGTTGTTCTCCGATCCGGTTAAAAATCACCTCTTCGTTTGTAAAAGTTATAAATAGCTGGGAAATATCCTCAACGAGTGAATATTGATTAAGTTGAATAACGTCTGCAGCAGCTTCTGCAGCTTTTACCCACTTATCCGGATCATATTGCCCTCTGAATGGTGAATCGTTCGGTTTCTCAGGATTATTGGCCAGTGGGCTGGCAGAAAATAGTAAGGCTTGGGTTTTTAAGGCCAATGCTGTACCTTTTGTAGCTCGTCCCGTTTGGCTGCTACTCCATTCTAATGGCAAAAGTGCCGCGGCTTCATTACATAAATTAACGATAAACTCTACACATTCATCATATGTGTTTCGTTCCCCATTAACTTCTGGGTCGGTTGTTTTCAGTGCCTTGTCTACAATAGTAAAACCACCATAATTCTTAAGTAGATCCATGGAGTAAAATGCAACCAGAAATGTTGCTTCGCCTAATTTCTGATCCTTCTGTGTTTGCCCAAACCCATACTCATCGTCTAAAGGAACATTTTTGATATTCTCGATAAATAACCAACAAGCACGTATGGCGGCATAATCAAAGCGATAAAAATCGCCCATTCCGTTGGCATATTCTCTGTTATTGGTAGTATAATTATAAGATTCGGACCATTCACCCCGGTTGAATACAGCGGTAAATTGTTGTCCCGGGTCCATGGCTGTTGCTCCAAATGCAGAATAAGTATCTGCCAGTGCGCCTTGCTTCAACTTGCCGTTTGAGTTTACACTGGAAGGATCCATATAGAAAGGGAGCCGATCGTATAAATTACTAAGTACCTGATCAGCAAAACGGATATCGGAATAAGTTTTTTGTAAATCCAGATCTCCGGTCTCCGGTTTTTCCAGTAAATCTGAAAAATCTTCACACGATATACACATTACCATGCTAAATCCCAGTAACATAAGTATTCTTAAATTTATCCTTTTCATAACAACTAGATTTAATAGTTTCTTGAAATTCATAGCTCAACAATTAAAATCCAATGTTTAACCCTACACCATAAAAGCTGGTTTGTGGATAAACAGATTCGTTACTGTACGTTCTTGGCATCTCAGGGTCAATCCATTTCCACTTGGATTTTGTAAAAGTGAGCACATTGCTTGCCATTAAAGTCACTTTCGCACTTTTAATATTCATTGGATTTAGTAAAGATTCAGGCAGTTGATAGGACAATTCTATATTTTTTAACCTGAGATAATCTGCCCTGAAAGTAGAGAATGTTGAATTTTTATTGGTCTCAGTACTTGCGCCGACTACTAATCTCGGATAAGTTGCGTTTTCTCTTGTATCAATTAATTCACCGGTATATGGGTCTTCATAATATGCCCATCTTCCCAGATGCATCTCCTGTACTTTTGAATTATTATAGAATTCTTTTGACATTAGACTATCGAATGACCGGCTGAACCCACCGGCTCCCTGCCAGAACATAGTTAAGCCTAATCCTTTGTAAATAAACGTATAATTTAATCCGTAGATATATTCCGGCCGGTCAGTCATACCGATTGCACCCACATCAAAATTGTCGATTACTCCGTCGTCATTTCGGTCAACAAACTTGAGATCGCCCGGATAAACGGGAGTTGTTGGAACTGGTACAGAAGGAGTAGCATCAGCCGGAAGTACGTATTTATTTGCACCTTCAACTAATTCATCCCACTGATACCCTAATTCTTCGAAAGTATAATATTCTCCATTCCAGGTATAACCGAATAATTGTCCAATTGATTTTCCTGTACGATTTTTATATTCCAGATCGTACTTAATTTCGTCGATATCAATGATTGTGTTAACAGCTCGTGAAAAATTACCATTTGCAATAACAGAAAAGTCTCCAAAGTTTTTCCTAAGGGAGGCGGTTATTTCAAATCCCTCATTATTTACTTTTCCAAAGTTTTCTGGAGGTAGTTGATTTTGCTGGAGTCCGGTAACCTGTGTGAGTGTATTCCTGGTGGCCAGAATATTGGAACGTTTTTCAAAGAAGTAATCAAATCCCAAACTAATGAGGCCATTAAATATCTGCATATCGACACCGTAATTTTGCTTTTTGGCAATCTCCCAGCTTACATTCTCATTAGCCAGGGAAGATTCCACCAAAGTTGGATATGTATTGTACGCATCACCAAAACTATAGTCCCGGCCCGGTTCAAAAATGGACAGATATAAGTACTGATAGTTCCCGATTTTGTCGTTTCCTGCTGTACCATAGGAACCTCTGATTTTGAAGAAGTTAATTACGGAAATATTTGACTTAAAGAAATTTTCTTCTGAAACTATCCAACCTGCGGAGAAAGCAGGGAACAGAGCATATCTTTCCTGTCTTTCGAATTGGGTAGAACCATTATATCCTAAATTTGCTTCGGCCAGGTATCTGTGTTTAAAAGCGTAGGTTACCCTTCCGGCAAAACCAAGATGTGCTGTCCATGGATTGGCATTACGCGATTTTTTATCCTGGTTGTACAAAGCAAGCCCAGTTACTTTATGGGCACCAAATGTACGATCATATGTAAGCGCAGCTTCAACGTATGGATTATTCCGGGTACCGTAGTTAAGTGTCCTGTACCGGGGTAGTTCTGCTTGTTGCATTTGGGTATAGGTATCTGTTGCAGGATTGTATTTATAGGTCCCCGGTTCTGCAAGGATTCTGAATTCATAATCCATCGCCGTATTAATACCAGATTTAACTCTGAATGCCAGCCCTTCTGTGATAAAATCCAATTTCTGTTTGAAATTCAACATGGCATAAAGGCTCTGATCCTTTTCAGTCTGGCTGGAGCCCCTCCGTAGGTTTCCGTACGCACTGTTTTCATCCATGTCCGATGCACCAATAGATCCGTTTGGATTAATCAATGCTGTCAGGTTTGGTGGTTCCATGATTACAGTTCGCCACATTCCATAACCATCGGAAGCACCCTGGGGGATATTACGCGTATCCTGAATTCTTCCATTTAGATTTACACCAAGTTCAGTGGTTTTTGTTAACTGAAAATCGAAATTCATCCTTAAATTAAATCGATTATAGCCTGCATTGGTACTGTAATCTGTTTCGTCCCATTGCCTGTATGCACCTTCCTGTGATAAAAACTCACCACCAACAAAATACTTTACTTGCTCGGTTCCCCCACGTAGGCTAATATTATACCGTTGTTCTGGGGCGTAGGGTGCAACCACCTCTTCAAACCAATCAATATCAGGGTGGGTGTAGGGTGAATCCCCTGTTCTGTAATGTTCAAGATCCTCCTCTGTGTAAAAAGGATTGTTCCCCACATTTATTAAGGCCTCATTATATAAACGGGCATGATCGTAAGATCCCAGGAAATTCGGGAAATTGATTATTTTATGCAAACGATACTGTCCGTTAACGTCAATTTCAGGTTTTCCTGAGTATCCTCGTTTGGTGGTAATCAATATGACACCATTTGCCCCTCGCACACCATAAACAGCCGTTGCTGAAGCATCCTTCAGGACAGAAAATGATTCAATATCATTCGGATTAATTCTACTAAGACTACCTTCCATTCCATCAATCAGGATCAGCGGAGAGCTGTCATTTATGGTACTTACCCCCCGAATGGACATAATCGGATCATCAGCACCTGGCCTTCCTTCTCCCATTTTAATAATCAGACCTGAGACTCTACCTGCAAGTGAATTCGAAAGGTTTGAGGTGGCAATATCGGTAAGATCTTCACTATCAACACTCGATATGGCACCCACTACGCTAATCTTCTGTTGTGTTCCATAACCGACAACTACTACCTCTTCCAGATCTTCGGCCGTACTTTCCATTGTAATTTCCAGATTAGTCTGGTTACCAATAATTTGATGTTGCGTAGCATAACCTATAAAAGAAATGACCAGAACACTTTCCGGACCATCAATATTAATTGAAAAATTCCCGTTACTATCGGTTATTGTGCCTCTTGTTGTTCCTTCAAGAACTACTGTGGCTCCTGGAACTATTTCACCGTTTTCATCCTGTACAAATCCAGTGATCTGTCTTTGTTGTGCATTTAAAGTCAGTATTGTTGCACAAATCAGTAATGTAAATAATATTGTTTTTTTCATCATTGGAAATTTTTTACAAAAACCATACTTATTCCTGAATCAATTAAAGTTTTACCACCCAGCGTTTTGCTGTAAACTACTGTTTCTGTTTATTTCACTCTGGGGTAGCGGGTAGAGGTTCATTTCCGGCCTGAATACCCTGCTTTGGGCAACTTTAGGTTCATATGTAAATGTTGAATCATTGATAGCTGTAATTTTCAATCCATTTACAGGTTGTCCTAGTACAGTACCTGCTAATTTCCATCGACGTAAATCCAGATGCCGGTGTTCTTCAAAAGCAAGTTCTATACGCCGCTCTTCCTGGATTATTGCTCGCATCTCTTCTTGAGTCAATCCGGTAGGGAGTGGTGGTAATTGTACCCTGTTACGGACCTCATTTACTGCACTTAATGCACTCATTCCAAATGACTCCTCTGTTTCCGGGCCATAAGCCTCATTCATTGCTTCAGCAAAGTTCAGCAATATTTCAGCATATCTGATATGAGGGAAACAGTGATAAGTAGCACCCGAAGACCCGCCAAACCATTGTGCATCCTCAGACATAAATTTTTTCAGGTAAAAACCGGTTTTGGTGGAATTTACATTTCCTAAATCCTTACCTCCCTGAAAGGTTTCTATGGTACTACCCATCCAGGAGGCTCCATTATAAAGGACTGATGCATAAAAACGTGGTTCACGGTCCTGGAATGGATTTTCAGCATGTACCGGGTTGTCCCAATCAAACAAGGAGCCATCACTCATCTTATATGCATCGACGAGATCAAGACTGGGACATGAACCACCCATGCCATCTGTAAAACCAGTTGGCCCGTTAAGTCTTTCCACATCATTATTGCGTGAGGTCATTTTACTGAAAATAATCTCATCGTTACCCGACAGCGTAGTGAAGAATCCTTCATAATCGTTGAATAGCTGATAGGTATTCAAATTAATTACATCATAAGCAGCCTGTGCCGCGTCCTGCCACTTTCCGGCGTCATAGGCCCCATGTTCTACTGTACTTTCAGAATTCAATGGATCATTAAATAGCGGACTGGCCGCATAGAGTAAAGTACGTGACTTTAAGGCCAGTGCTGCTCCTTTGGTGGCCCTGCCAAAATTAGTGGCATTGCTTTGCCAGATATCTGGTAAAATGGCTGCAGCATTATCGCATTCGTCAACAATAAATTGAATACAATCTTCATAACTGTCCCTTTCCATCCCGGCACCTTCACCAATTTCGAGAACTTCAGTAATTATGGGAACTCCTCCATATCTTTTGACCAGTTCAAAGTAGAAAAACGCACGTAAAAAGTAAGTTTGTCCCAACAGAAGCTCAATAGTCCGGTCGCTTACAAAAAGGCCTTCGGGTACCTGCGGGTGTAAATCATTCAGGAAAATATTTGTTTTCCTAATTGCAGCATAGGAACTGCTCCATGCATCATCCCGTGGTGAAGATGCTGACCAGGCACCGGTTGCCATAAATTCGGCTTCAGTATAATTTCCGCTTGCCACCGCTTCGTCTGTGGTTGATGCAATCATAGAATTTCCATCTAGTCGGTTATAACCATCTGGTAAAGCAGCATACATATCATTTACAAGACCAATGACATATATTGAATCGGACATTACATCATCTATATCATAATAATCCACCGGCATATCATGTATTGAGGTTTCACATGAATTACCAAATATGAAGGTGGCAATGATTAAACTATAAATTATCTTTTTCATTTTTTTTCAGTTTGGTAGTTAGAAACTCAAATTAATTCCGCCGGTGTATAACCGTGGAATAGGATAGCTGGTTCCATTGGTATTCCCAGCAGGGTCGAACATTGTAACTTTTGACACAGAAAACAGGTTACTACCGTTTACAAAAAGCCGCAAACTCTGCAATCCCAGCCTGTTTATAATTGATTGTGGCAGGGTAAAGCCAAGTTGGATCGACCTTAGTCGTAAGAAACTACCATCTTCCAACCAGAAATCACTGGTAACTTTGTTATTTTGAAAATTGGAATTTGATAAACTGGGATAAGTTGCATTTTGCTCATTTCCTGGTTGCCAGCGATCAAGGTGCCATTCATTCACTGAACCTTTTCCGTTATTTATGGCATACGCCAGATCGCCAGAGTAGCGAACCGTTCGGTTGGCTACGCCTGAAAATTGAAAATTAAAATCAAAGGATTTGAATTCAAAACCTCCTGAAAAGCCATACCAGAGTTCAGGAAAATCTCCATGCCCTAAATAGGAAATATCTCTTTCATCAATAATATTATCGTTGTTCAGATCCTTATATTTTAGGGAGCCGGGAATAACAGAACCGATGGAAGATTGATCAGACAGTGCACTGAAATCATCGTTCTCTGTAAAAAAACGATCAAAACTGTAGCCGTATCTTGATCCAATTGGATTGCCGGTCCTATAGAGCCATTCATATTCACGTGCCTCTTCGTTTTGAGCTATAATTTCATTACGTGCATACGTACCGTTGGCTGAGAGATAAAAACTCATATCAGAACCAATCTGCTGATTCCAGGAGAACATACCTTCTACTCCACTATTAACAACGATCCCGTCAGGATATAAATATTCCATTCCAAGGATTCCGGGTGTACCTCCCACAAGAATATCATCCGTTCTTTCAAAGAAATAATCTGCAGAAAAAATTAATCTGGCATCAAAAAATGATGCATCCAAACCAATATCATATTTCTTGGTTTTGGACCAGGTTATCATGTCATTGGCACCTGCAACTTCACCAAAGCGGGGAACGGAAGTACCCAGATCTGGCCCTAACTGGTAGCTTCCACTCTGTTCGAATCTTCCTATATATGCAAAATAGGCAGAACTGGTAAAGGAATCAAAATCATTTCCATTAATGCCGGCGGAACTTCTTAATTTTAAATAACTAATGAAGTCCGTATTATCCATGAAGGCCTCATTTGAAATAACCCAGCCCAATGATAGTGCAGGAAAAAGTCCATATCGATTATCCGGTGGAAATTGCTCTGATCCCTGGAATGAAAATGCGAATGTTGCAAAATAGGTTGACCCCAGGCCATAATCCAATCGACCTTTAAATCCTTGGTACCAGTGCGGAATACGTGCCACGCTTCTCTCAACCATTCTCCTTTCTGCTAAGAGTTTACCGTCAAGTGTAGATTCACCAAAAGTTGTAGTGTAACTTAATCCAACTTCAGATTCAAAATAGCGGTTGACATTCTCGGTTGTGCTGCGATTAAGCATCTCAGTATCATCGCCAATTTTATTTAGTGTAGCTAAACCTTCCTGATATTCATAAACGGCAAATGATTTTGAACGGTCAATTATATTGTCTCCAAAGGTGTTATATCCAAAGGAACCTATAACTGATAAGCCTTCTACAAAATCCAGATCATAAGTAAAATCAATAAATCCAGATAAATAATACCTTTCCCAGAAAGAATATCCAGCTCTGTTTAACTGACCATAGAAATTATTCCGGTAATCCGCAGTCCCACCCAGCGAATCTTCAACTGCGAAAGTGGGGTAGGCATTTGGCGGAGTAGCCAACATCTGATTAAGATAGGTCGATACTCCGTTGCTGCTATAACTGCCAGGCTGTGTACGTTTATCCTTTTTTGCTTTTATATCAACATTTACATTTAGTTTATTGGTTACCTGTATTCCGATATTACCATGAAGATTGATGGCATTTAATTCCGTATTTGTATTGTATGCATTTTCAGCTTCGATTGTATTCATTAATCCATCATTGTAGAGATGTCCCAGTGAAAATATATAGTTTGCATTTTTTCCACCTCCGGAAATATTCAGGTTATTCCTGGTCTGCATAAATGAATCATCGAAATAATCGCTGATGTAGTTATTGTTTGGATGACTGAGGGGACTACTTCCATTTCTGAAAGTTTCAATATCTCCGGAAGAATATAAGGGTGGCTGTCCATCATTTATTAATGCTTCATTGTATAATTCGGCATAGGTACCGGCACCCAATGTTTGCGGAAATTTAGCTGAATTAGAAATCGAAGTTTGTGAATTCAGGTTCACTTTTAAATCTCCTTCTCGTCCTCTTTTAGTATTGACCAGAATTACACCATTGCCTCCTCTTAATCCATACATGGCTGTTGATGCAGCATCTTTCAGAACAGTTATGCTTTCAATATCATAGGGATTCAAGAGGGTAATATCTGCTTCATGCCCGTCCACCAAAATTGTGGCGCCGCTTCTAAGCTCTCCAAATGTATTTCTGCCCCGGATACTTATGGTAACATCTTCCTTACCTGGTTGTCCATCCGATTGCATGACTAGTAAACCAGGCAGACGACCCTCAAGAGTGGTCAGTCGATTTGTTCCGGGTAAATCCTCAATTTCGCTGCCTGATATATAAGATACTGCCTCGCTGATTTCATTAGCTTCTTTGACCATATTTAGTAAGATCACTTCGTCAGTTGCCGCTGAAATTAACACAACACT
Organism: Bacteroidales bacterium; assembly: GCA_040880545.1. Lineage (GTDB taxonomy): Bacteria > Bacteroidota > Bacteroidia > Bacteroidales > M55B112. The sequence goes on from JBBDIE010000175.1 coordinate 68,274, forward strand.
ATCCTGTTTTAATGTTTCAGGGTTGATGGAAATTGAATTATAGCCAGATTTACTAATGGTAAGCAAATCACCGCATAATTCAGAATTGATTTCAAATTTTCCGTTGGCATCGGTTACAGCATGCTTATCACAATATGTAATCTGCGCATTTTCAATGAGTTGGTGGTTTTCGTCGATAACAACGCCACCTATTTGATTACCAATTGCATTAGCTTTACAAGTAACTGTCAAAATGACAAGCCAGATAAAATTAAGTGCGAATTTAGTCTTAAGTTTTTTCATAGATTTAAGGTTTACTAGATGACTTCCCTAATTGTAGTAGTTCAAATTATTGATGGTCAATAACTATTTCAGCGAAAACATTCAATATATAATTGAATGTTTTGGACCGAATAGCAAAATTTATTTTTTTTAAAATGATTTCATATTTATTACCATTTATTTCCTCCCCCTGGTGAATATGATTGATGCAATTTATCGCTAAATCTCATTAATTCTTATAGAAATACAGTGAACCTGCTATCTAATGTATTTGACCTGATTTGGTAAACGGAATCGAAAAAAGTTGGGAATTAACTTATGATCAGAAAAATTTATATACTCTTCTTGATAATTTCTATTTTGGGCTACCCCAATCAGAATTTATATAACAGATAGGTATAATTCATGTAAATTTTCAAGTTTTAGGATTTAAAAATTTCAAAGAACGATAAATTTTGTTGGTGAGAGCAGACGATTGTTTACATCTGTTAAATTAATTCTCATCCAAATATCGAGAAACTTTATTTAAATACAAATCGCTGATTTATTGTAATATACCGCAAAGCTTTCCGCAAAGCTTTGCGTTAATAAAAACATGTTGAAAAACATAAAAAAGAGGATAACTATAATTATAAGTTGATTTTTTCACTTTTTTTATTAAAATCTTCAAGCGATTCAAAATTTATATTTTATTTGGAAGATCTATTTATTTGTCCGTCAGATTTTCATAAGATGACTCCACTTGCCAATACGGGAATTCTTTGTTATACCTGCAAGGTCATATCTAAAAATTACTAAATTTGTTGAGAACTTATGGATTAGCTATATGGGGAAGAGACATGTTTCATTAAAGGATATGGCAAGTGAATTGGGAGTATCAATTTCTACGGTTTCCAGAGCACTAAAAAATCATCCGGACATTAGTCCTGAACTTTCAGCGAGGATTCAAAAACTTGCTATTGAAAGAAATTACTCTCCAAACCCCTTGGCAATGGGTCTGCTCAGGCAGCAAACCAAAATGATAGGTATTATAGTTCCCGATATTGTCACTCATTTTTTTGCATCAATTATTGCAGGGATAGAATCGGTAGCTGCTGAAAAGGGATATTACATTGTCATTGCTTCTTCTAACGAATCATATCAAAAGGAGGTTGAATCAGTTAAAAACCTGCTAAAAACCCGGGTTGAAGGTTTAATAGTATGCCTGAGCCAAGAGACAAAAGAATTCGGTCATTTTGAAAGCTTAATAAACAATGAAATGCCGTTGGTATTTTTTGACAGAATATGTGAATCATTAGAGACCCCCTCTGTTACAGTTGATGGAGTAGAAGCGGTTAGGAACATAATACGCCATTTTAAAGAAAATGGATGCAAACGCATAGCCTATATTTCAGGACCAAGTTACCTGAATATATCAAAAAACAGGAAAGAAGGATACCTTAAGGGTTTGAAGGAAAGTGGACTTAAATTCTACCCTGAGATGCTTGTACAATGTGATTTAAGTGCGAAAGATGCTACTTTAGCTACCCGTAAACTATTAAATTCACAGGCTAAGCCAGATGCCATTTTTGGGATAAATGATACTGTAGCATTCGCCGCCATGAAGGAAATAAAAAAACATGGATTGAAAATTCCCGATGATATTGCCTTGATAGGTTTCACTGACGAGTTTCATTCCACGGTTGTGGATCCTGCATTAACCTCGGTCACACACCCGACCATTCAGATGGGTGAGGAATCGGCCCGACTTTTCTTTAAATGGATTGAAATAGGTACTTCCTTTACCGAACGGGTTGTATTACCAACCGAGTTGGTTATTAGAGAGTCATCTGTAAAGTCAACACCTTCATAATTGTTAATTCAGAAATAATAATTTTTGGGTGAAGGATCAATACAATATTATCCATGTATTTGACATCAACCCTGATATATTCAAATATAATTTTTTTTGATACTCATTTTCATTCAGAATCTGATAATATCACGTAATTTATTGGAATTCGGCCACTTAATTGCCGATTGCAAATGAACCAATTTATTAATATATTTGCACCGGCTTAAAAAAATGGTACTGTTCATTCAATTTACAGAGTAATTAAAAGAGGAATGGTGGTATTGCTTTTTCCGGATGCTGAAAATGATAAAATCACAAAAATTATTGAAATTTTGATATAGGAATTATTCAATTAAGCAAACGCCCAGGTGGCGGAATTGGTAGACGCGCCAGGTTGAGGGCCTGGTGA
>JBBDIE010000176.1:0-2102 GCA_040880545.1 Bacteroidales bacterium
AAAACGAAGCGCCTCCCCCTTCTCCACGTGGAGAGGGGGGCCGGGGGGGTGAGGTTGAACAGAGAGGGGCAGTGTTTTTTACACGAATAATTTAAAAAAAACCGCTCCTCGGAGCGGTTTTAATAAGCAGAAACCTAAAGATTTTGATAATGATTGAAGGGCCTACAGCCGGCCAATGGATTAAATTTCGTCGGTTTCGACCATTTTGCCCAATATATCAGCATAGGGCATCATCAGGAATTTTTGTCCATCGATCTCCAGTTGTGTTCCGCTGAAATCTTTATAGAAAACAACATCTCCAACTGAGATTTCCGGTTTTTCAATACCGCTGATGGAGACAACTTTTGCAAATTGCGGCTTCTCCTTCGCTGTATCGGGAATAATAATACCTGAGGCGGTTTTCTCCTCCTTCTCTTTTTCCATTTCCAGCAACACATGCTGGTTAATTGGCTGTAACTCTTTCATTGTTTTGAATTTAGGTTAATACTTGTTGAACTACTATTTATCTTATTTCCAATAATTCATTGATCCTGTTTTTGTCAAAACCAATGACCATTTTTCCGTTAATATCTGTTTGCGGTACCCCCTGCTGGCCGCTCTTCTTCACCATCTCCTCGGCACGGGCAGGATCGGATGCAACGTTTACTTCAGTGAAATTGATTTTTTTCTCCCGGAAATATGTTTTAATTGTGTTGCACCAGGTGCAGGTGGGGGTGGTATATACGGTGACTCGTTTCGCAGGTTTTTCATCTCCGGCCGGTTGGATCGAAAAGCCTGTTCCCGAAAGTGTTGACCGGTAATATTCTTCTGTCTGACAGCCTTTTATTACATTCTTCAGCTTGCCTCCGGTAAATTCCAGCATACTGGGCGCCGAGTTTACTCCGTACTGGGGATGGATATCCCTCACGTTATTCACATCGGCCAGGAGTACTTCTCTGCCTGCAGCTTTTTCAGCAATCCTGATGTTCTGCAGGGCACAATCGCTTTGTCCGGATCCTGACTTATAGAGCAACAGGAAGAGGTTGTTATTCTCCTTCAGGGCCGTTTGTAATTCGTTGAATGAGTTAATATGCATTTTTGTTTACATTTCTGTTCTTTGTAAAGAAAAGGCTGCCAGAGAATTGTGTTCAACCATGAAAAACCGGCAGCCTTTTCAATACCCAACTTAATTGACTAACTCTGATTAATCACACTGAATTCAGCGTGCCTGTAATTATATCACAGGATCAGTGAATTCGGTTGCAAATAAAAATATAATTGTTGTGCCCGACAGTAACTTTAGTCACACATAGGGGAGAAGTCTATGTTATTTCGTCCGAGGTTTAGCATGCCTTTGCGTTCCATCTGTTTGAGCAGTCTGGAGATCACCTCCCGTGAAGTACCCAGGGAGGAGGCGATATCCTGGTGGGAACCTGTAAATTCTGCTGACCTGGTGGTTCGGTACCGGTCGAGGAAAAAGCGTTCCAGCCGTTCATCCATTTTTAAAAATGCAATACTGTCCAGGGTATAGAGTAATTCATCAAAACGGTTACGCATGGATACCATCACAAATTCTTTCCAGGTTTGGTAAAGCGACATCCAGCTGTCGAGCAATTCCACGGGAAGCGCAATCACGGTTGAATTTTCTTCAGCAACGGCCCTCACCCTGCTTCGTGCCCTGTCAACACAGCAGCTGAGCGACACTGTACATACCTGACCGTGTTTCAGGTAATAGAGCAGCAGTTCGTTGCCATCTTCATCCATCCGCGTCACCCTGATCAGGCCATCCAGTACGATGGGGAATGACTTTATATACTGATCCTCTTCAATTAATGTATTCCCTGCTGGTATGGATTTCAGTATTCCCTTTTCTGCGATTACTTCCCGCAGTTCGGCTTCAAAAAACGGAAAGCTCTTTTTTACTATTTCAGAAATCATAGGACAAATATAAAGGTTATTCAGGATTACCGGCAGATTGTTGGGGTACATGGGTGGAAAAGTTGCATTTGAAAAGAGAGAAGTTGATGGCGTAATGGGTGAGGGTGCAGGTATTCATCGTAAGGGCTCTTTTTTTTAACCACAGAGGACACAGAGAGCAAGCTGGCACAGAGTTTAGGGCAGAG
>JBBDIE010000177.1:0-30722 GCA_040880545.1 Bacteroidales bacterium
CATATATGAAGATTTTGCCCGCATTGTTTCTTCAACCATTTGTGAAACTCAACACTTATTAATTTGGAGCAAAGCTCGGCTCGACTAGAACAGGCCTCAATTTCGGTTCGCCGGAATATTCCTCAGGGAATCAGTGGAAGTTCGATACGAAACGGCCGCTCCATTAATGCTTTACTGGGGTTTTAATAAATCTTGAAGGAATATGCGGGTTTTTTATGTTTAAAAATTGAAAAACTATGGAACTGTTGATAACACAGATGATCCTACAAGTTCCTGTGACTGGTTGTATAATTGCGGCTGGAGGTGGACTCCTTGCAGGAGGCTTTGCTGCATACCTGGTAACCCAGGCTTCCATTAAAAGGAAAGGTAACAGGATTATCGTTGACGCAGAGCAGGAGGCTGAAATGATTAAGCAGCGGAAAATGCTCCAGGCAAAGGAGAAATTTCTGCAATTAAAAGCAGATCATGAAAAAATGATCAATGAGAAAGACGGCAGATTATCCCAAAGAGAAAACGGGATCAAGCAAAAAGAATATGCACTCTCTCAACGATCTGAAGACCTGCAGGACAAACAAAAGGAACAGGATGCAATACGGGAAAACCTTACGGTTCAATTAGAACTGGTTGAACGCAGGAAGGAGGACCTTGAAAAGTCGCACAGGCAACAGGTGGAACAACTGGAAACAATTTCCGGGTTGTCTGCCGAAGAAGCAAAACTGCAGCTTGTAGAATCTCTTAAAGAGGAGGCCAGGACCGATGCCATGTCGTTCATAAATGAGATCATGGATGAGGCTAAAATGACTGCCAGCCAGGAGGCTAAAAAGGTGGTTATACAAACAATCCAACGTGTGGCCGCTGAAAATACCATCGAAAATTCCGTAACCGTGTTCCATATTGATTCTGACGAAATGAAAGGACGGATCATTGGAAGGGAAGGCAGAAATATCAGGGCTCTTGAGTCTGCAACCGGTGTGGAGGTTATTGTTGACGACACTCCGGAGGCAATTATCCTTTCAGCATTCGACCCTGTTCGCAGGGAAATTGCCCGTCTGGCTTTGCACCAGCTTGTGACAGATGGAAGGATTCATCCCGCACGGATTGAAGAGGTGGTTGAAAAAACAAAGAAACAGATCGAAGAAGAGCTGGTGGAGACAGGGAAAAGAACTGCCATTGACCTGGGTATTCATGGCTTGCATCCCGAGTTAATCAGAATGATCGGGAAAATGAAATATCGATCATCCTACGGGCAGAACCTTTTGCAACACTCAAGGGAGGTGGCTAATCTCTGCGCCATTATGGCTTCTGAACTTGGACTGAATGCAAAAGTGGCCCGAAGAGCAGGCCTTCTGCATGACATAGGTAAGGTCCCCGATGATGAACCTGAATTGCCACACGCAATTTATGGCATGAAACTGGCCGAGAAATTTAAAGAAAAACCCGAGGTGGTCAATGCCATCGGTGCACACCATGATGAAACGGAGATGACCACCCTGATTGCTCCCATCGTACAGGTGTGTGATGCTATCTCAGGAGCCAGGCCCGGGGCCAGGAGAGAGGTGGTTGAATCGTATATTAAAAGATTGAAAGAGTTGGAAGCAATGGCGCTTTCGTACCCGGGTGTTATGAAAACTTACGCAATCCAGGCCGGACGCGAACTAAGGGTGATTGTGGGAAGTGAAAAGGTAACCGACAAAGATGCAGAAAAACTCTCCTATGACATTGCCAGAAAAATCCAGGATGAGATGACCTATCCGGGACAGGTAAAAATAACTGTCATAAGGGAAACCCGGGCAGTCAATTATGCGAAGTGATAAAATTACATGCTAATGAAAAGATCTCATGGTCGACCTGTGAGATCTTTTTTTTATCTTCAAGTCATTAATTCATAACAGATCCCCAGGGATCAGAAAAATATCAGGCTATTGAAAAATGTATTGATCACCGGAACTGCCGGATTTATAGGTTTTCATCTCACCAATAAACTTTTGGCTGAAGGGTATGAAGTTGTAGGACTCGATTCTGTCAACGATTATTATGATGTGGATCTGAAATATGATCGTTTGGAAAACGCGGGTATTAAACGTGCTTCCATTGCATACGGGATACCAGTGCAAAGTTCAAAATATTCTGGTTACCGGTTTGTTCAGTTAAACCTTGAAGACGGGAATCGGATCGCAGAGTTGTTCAGAAACGAGAATTTCCAGGTGGTCATAAACCTGGCCGCCCAGGCCGGTGTAAGATATAGCCTGTCAAATCCGGAAGCTTATATCAACAGCAATATCACCGGATTCCTGAATATACTGGAAGCATGCAGGCACATGACGGTAGAGAACCTCATCTATGCCAGCAGCAGTAGCGTGTACGGACTTAATTCAGATATGCCTTTCTCTGTAAAATCCAACGTGGACCACCCGGTTAGTTTGTATGCAGCCAGTAAAAAAAGCAATGAACTAATGGCACATACCTACAGCCATCTGTTTGGGATACCTACTATCGGACTTCGGTTTTTTACCGTTTATGGTCCATGGGGAAGACCGGATATGGCATTGTTCCTTTTCGCGGATGCCATCCTCAGGGGAAAACCTATTGAGGTTTTCAATCATGGTGAGATGCAACGTGACTTCACCTACATTGATGATATTATTACCGGTATCTCAAAAATGATCGACAAACCACCCGTTGCCGATAATAATTGGGATCCTAAAAATCCTGATCCTTCAGGCTCCTCAGCACCTTACAAAGTGTATAATATTGGCAACAACAACCCGGTGAAGCTTATGGATTTTATAAGTGCGATTGAACAATCAACCGGCCGGAAGGCTACCAAAATTATGAAACCTATTCAACCGGGAGATGTGGTAAAAACATGGGCAGATGTGGAGGCTCTTGCAGAAGATTTCGGATATCGTCCTAATACCCCGATTCAGCAGGGGGTCGATGCATTTGTAACCTGGTTCAGGGAATATTACGGGTTCTGATCCATCCGGCTGTTCTTCATAAGCCCGATCAGTTCCTCAAGAAAATTTGCTTTGTCGTCCATTCTGGATGCAGCATAGGCAAACCGCAACCCCTCAGTGAGCCGTTCTATGGTTTCAATGTTTGAACAAGGACGCATATACTCTGGTTTCTTTTCAATTTTTTGCTGCTCCAGGAAATATTCAACCTCAGCCCTTCCCAGAATAGTGCCCTGTGTATATGGGTTAATATAAAACATGATGCCATCCGGGTCTTCAGTATAATCAGGATCATGGTAACAGAGGAGGAAATTCCTGGGCAGATCCACACAATAAACGGGAAGTTCCAGCCTGGCCGCTATCTCAGCATAAATTACTGCAAGAGAAACAGGAAGCCCCTTATGTGTATCCAGTACATGATTAATGAAAAATAGTTGTGGCGACTGAACCCCGCGAATGGAGCGGTTAAAATTATGGACCGAAAAGAGAAAGTGGTTGATTACACGTATCTTTTCCATGGCAGTGAGGTGGTCATTCAGGTCCAGCCATATTTCAGATTTCAGCAATTCGATCTTACTTTCAATTTCCACATATTCAAGGTCAGGATACTGCGACTTGGCCAGCAGGTATGCGCCGTAAATTAGTTGATCCCCCCGACAATCGGCCCAGTCTTTCATCCCTTTTTTTATGATTCCACGTTGTATCAGCAAAATCACATTCTCAATGCGCTGCTGGAGGGAGGAATCTTCTGATAATTCCCAGGTGTTTTCCAGCACTTTAACGGCAGGTTCACCCAGTTGAATAAGCCGTTCCGTAACCGGAACATGTACCGATGAATCGGGATCATCCAATAACGATACCAGTGCCTCTATCTCTTCTATGTATTTAATCATCTGACATTATCCTTTTTAATACACCTTCCAGGAGCTGTTTGATAAAGGGCTCATAATCTGTAACGAATTTACCACTAATTCTGTTTGCAAGTGCTATGCATATTGTCAGGGCCTGATGTCCCAGTGTTTTCGAGAGCCCGTACAGGGCCGAACCTTCCATCTCGAAATTATTGATGCGGTATCCTTCATGCCTGAAACTTCTCACCCTATCTATATAGCTATCATCATATAATTTCATCCTGAGTGACCTTCCCTGGGGGGCATAAAAACCGGGCGCTGAAAGGGTTATTCCATAAAACCATGAATCATTCCTTACCTTATTCAGGAGCAATTCCGATGCTTTCACAAAATAGGGACTGCTGTTGCTTTTGCTCCATTGCATATGCTTATGGAATGCCTCAGCCAAATGGGGCTCAGTAACCTCCTTCATACTTCCATAAAAGTGCATCAGGTTATCCAGTCCCCCGGCAATTTCTGAGACAATTACACTCCCCGGTTCAATATCCTCATGGAGTGCACCACTTGTACCCAACCTGATAAAATTCAATTGCGTAAAGTTTGGTTTGACAGTTCTGGTTTCCAGGTCGATGTTCACCAGGGCATCCAATTCATTAATTACAATATCGATGTTATCGGTTCCTATACCGGTGGAGATCACTGAGACCCTGCAATTGTTATATGTTCCCGTGTGAGTCACAAATTCACGGTTTTCAATACGGGTATCCACCGTGTCAAAAAAAGAGGACATCAAACTAACCCGGCCGGGATCTCCCACAAGAAATATGGTTTTTCCAATATCCCCGGGCTTCAGATGTAGATGATAAATTTCGGAATCAGGCGTCAGCACCAATTCTGATCCCGGTATGGGTCGGTTTTCCATTTGAATCATAGTTTGGTAACAAAATTAGTGTAATTTTGTGGTTGCCGGGAACTGTTTATAAACAATTGAATTTATATTTCCAAAAACGGCAGTATACTTATATATAAATTTTTACAATTATGAAAAAAAGAACGCAGGTATCGATCATTACAGTTGCAGTGATTGGTATTTTATTAATGATTTTTGGCAGCCAGATGTTCTATGTTTTAAAACCGGGAGAAAGAGGAGTCGTTTTTAAGAAATTCGGTGGTGGACTTGATAAAGAAAATATTTTTACACCCGGATTTCATGTGCTTGCTCCCTGGAACGACATGATTAAATACGATGTTCGTGAGCAAAAAAGCGAGGAGACAATGGACGTACTTGATAAAGGCGGATTATCAATCAATGTGGATATTACCGTGATATTTAACCCTATGCATAATGCCATTGGATTTCTCCATGAAAATATTGGTACTGATTATGTAACGGTGATGGTTGTACCTAATGTGCGGTCGTCGGTTCGCGCAGTAACAGGAAGATATACTGCAGAGGAAATATATTCCACGAAAAGAAACGAAGTGGAAACTGCCATTATTGAATCCACCAGAAAGGCTCTTGCGGCTAAAAATATTGATATGAAAGACCTGTTGATCCGTTCAATTATTTTGCCTGAAAAGATTAAATCCGCCATTGAAACTAAATTGCAACAGCAGCAGGAAGCACTGGCATATCAGTTCAGACTCGACAGGGAAAGAAGTGAAGCCGAACGTCGTCGAATTGAAGCACAGGGAATTGCAGACTACAACAGACTGATCAGCGCCTCACTTACCACGAATATTCTGAAGCAGAAAGGTATTGATGCTACACTGGAACTGGCCAAATCTGCCAATGCCAAAGTTGTGGTCATTGGAAGTGGTGATGATGGTATGCCATTGATCCTGGGTGGGAACTAAAAATCTTTTTCAGACATGTTGCAGCGCAAACAATCATTGTACCTGTTTGTGGTTTTCATTTTATCAATCCTTCTTTTTACAGGACCGTTGGCTTTTATTACAACGGAAAATGGTGGGTATTACCTGAACCATACCGGTGTTACAGATCTATCGGGAAATAAACTGGACGTATCTACCTGGCCGCTCACTGTGATGATTTCAATGGCAGTATTACTTTCTTTTCTGACGATCTTTTCCTACATGAAACGACCCCGTCAGATGAGATTAACACTGTTTCAGATGTTTTTCAACCTGGGTCTGATTGCGGTTGCATTTTATTATGTGCTGTATGTAATGCACAATTATGGTGGAATACAATTTGTTTTTCAATGGCGAGTAGTGATTCCTCCTGTAATGCTGGTATTATTGATCCTGGCATTCCGGGGAATCAGAAAAGATGAATTGATGGTGAAAGCTTACGATCGTATTCGTTAAATCGAATGCCCGGGATTGTTCTGTTCAACTGTCAGCAGAAAAGTTCTGGCAAAAACAATACTATTTAAAAATGCGCTTGGTACAGGACCAAGCGCATTTTTTTTAATTCATATCCAGGTTCTCTCTTGTTGTAACCTTTTCGCAATAATGACATTTCAGTCGCAAAACGTCCTTGGACAAAACGGTGAACCGGGTAACCACCATTTCATTATTAGTAATACATTTTGGATTTACACATTTAAGAATACCCTGTACTTTATCCGGAATTTCAACCTTTACCTTCTCCACAACCTCGTATTCTCTGATTATATTGAGTTTTGCCGTGGGGGCCACCAGCGCGATCTTGTTGATCTCTTCTGTACTGAAAAAGACATCTGATACCTTGATTATACCCTTTTTCCCGAGTTTTTTACTCTCCAGGCTGTTACCAAATGTTATCAGTGTATTGAGCTTGTCTAATCCGAGTATCGAAATAACCTTAAAAAGGCTTCCTGATGGGATATGATCGATTACTGTTCCCTCTTTAATTGCTGTTACTATGAGCTGCTTATCTTTCATGGTGCTTTTTATTTTAAACCTAAAATATAAGAGATGATTGCCTGTCGGGTGTATACACCGTTCAGGGCTTGTTGGAAATAATAGGCTTGTGGGGCATCATCCACATCCAGGGCTATCTCATTGACCCTTGGAAGCGGATGCAGGATTTTCATATTATCCTTTGCATCCTTCAGCATCGATCGCTGCAGAACAAAGGCATTCTTCACCCTTTCATACTCAATTGGATCGGTAAATCTTTCCTGCTGTACCCTGGTCATGTAAATGATATCTGCTTCCTTCAGGTATTCATTGAAATCTCTGCATTCAACATATTCCAGCCCTTTGTTATCCAGGTACATTTTGTATTCATCGGGCATTTTTAATTCGTCAGGGGAGATGAAATAGAACCTGGTATTGAATTCCGACAGGGCCATTAACAGGGAATGTACCGTGCGACCATATTTCAGATCCCCTACCAGAAAGATGTTCAGGTTGTCGAGGGTGCCCTGTGTTTTCCATATCGAATACATATCGAGCAAAGTTTGTGTGGGATGCTGGTTCGCACCATCGCCCGCGTTTATGATGGGTACTGATGCCACTTCACTGGCAAGCCTGGCTGTGCCCTCAAGGGGGTGCCGCATGACGATCAGATCACTGTAGCTGCTTACGATTCTTATGGAATCCCGCAGTGTTTCACCCTTGGATGTACTAGTGGCTGACGAATCTGAAAAACCAACAATTTTCCCGCCCAGTCTGCTAACTGCAGTCTCAAAACTTAACCTTGTTCTCGTTGATGGTTCAAAAAACAGGGTGGCAATCACGTAGTCTTTAAGAATGTCCTGTGTGGGTTGTTGTTCAAATTCAGAAGCAAGTTCAAGGATCCGTAGATATTCCTCTTTTGAAAAGTCATTGATGGAAACTAAGCTTTTGTTTTTCATTTATTAGATATTTACTGTAAATATAGTATGGAGAATACTTCGATTTTACGATGTTGATAATATAATTATATGTTTTCTAGCTTGTCCGCCTTAAATCCTTCAATCAGTTCCAGTTTCCTGACAACAGTTTTCTCCTTAGATAATTCCACTGCCATCTTCATGCTGCATGAAATTTCAAATTGCTGATCATATGTTTCAACCCTGTATACTTTTATGATCTTCATCACATCATTCATAACCGGGTAAGGAAAATGTACGCTGTAGGTTACCATTATCAGTTTTTTTATAATTCTGCTGTTCTGTAATGCAATCTCCGTTGCGGTTCTATAAGCGTTTATCAATCCGCCGACACCAAGCAGTGTTCCTCCGAAATATCTGATTACCACCACCAGGATATTGGTTAATCCCAGTTTATCTATCTGGTTCAAAATAGGCTTGCCAGCACTGTTGGCAGGTTCTCCGTCATCATTAGCCCTTGCTGTTGGTATATTCGTTCCGGTTTTCCATGCATAACAATGATGTCGAGCATCATGATATTTTTTCCAGAGCTCTTCCAAGATGGATTTAATCTCAGACTCATTCTCTACCGGCCAGGCAAAAGCCATGAATTTGCTTCCCCTGTCCTTATAAAAACCTTCGGATGGTTCCGCTATGGTATGAAATGAAGTTTTCATTTTTCATGCAAGTGTAAATAAGATGATAGCAATAACAGACACTGCGATTCCTATCTTGTTAAGGAATGCTGGTTTTTCCCTGAATATAACCAGACCCGCCAACACACTTAAAGTTACAATGCCAATATTATTAGCTCCGAATACTACCGAACTATCCATGCTGACACCCGCCTTATTCACGTAATTCAAAGCAGATACCATCATAAATATTGAACCGAAATTTACGATACCCAATAATAATCCCCATTCCCAGACCGCCGATTTTCTGAATTCACTTAATCCCTGTTTCCTGAATGGCAGTATAATCAAACCTGTTATAAGTGACATGGCAAATAATACCGCACTGAACAGGGCCGTATCCGCATTGTCCACATGGGCATGCTGTGCATATTTAACCAGTGAATCCACCACCCCCATACCAATGAAAAGCAAAAGAGGCACCAACATCCGTCTCCTTTTCTCAACCGATGTACCCGGTTCATAGACGGTCATTAACACACCGGAAAGTGCGGCAAATATGGCAATAGCTTTCAATAAAGTGAGTTTATCGGTAGAGTCAATGACCATGGAGAATGCAATGGGGAATACCACCGACATTTTACTTGCCACTGTGGTAATTGATATCCCAGCTTCCCCGGACGATTTGGCAATGACGAAAAACATCACGATAAACAGTACGCCAATCAGTATGGAAATAGGAGCCCATGAGTTGTTCACAATGGATATAATCTCAATTCTTTCAAAATTAATCAGAAACCCCAGCGAGGATCCCAGAAAATAATTGATCAGAATAACAGGAAAGGAGGGGAGATTTTTCTGATCAAGGAATTTAAATACCAGGAATATTCCGGTGGATGAGAGAATACATAAGATCAGGTAAATCATTTTTTCAAACTAAAAAAAAACAGGTCCCGAATCTGACCTGTTTTCCAATGTTACATTTTAAGTTTCTTTTCCAGTTCATCAATCTGTATTCGGAAGCTTTTATCCGTTTCTATCAGATTATTTACAGTTTTACATGCATGTAAGACGGTGGCGTGATCCTTCCCACCAATTTGTGACCCAATGGTAGCCAGTGATGATTTGGTAAGGCTTTTTGAAAAAAACATGGCAACCTGCCTCGCTTGAACAATCTCGCGCTTCCTGGTTTTACTCTGCAACTGCTCAAGCCCGATATTAAAATAGCTGCATACCACTTTCTGTATATAATCAATGGAAACTTCCTTCTTGGTATTCTTGATGAGCTTATCAATCATCTCCCTGGTAAGACCAAGTGTGATCTCTTTTTTATTGAGTGTCGATTGTGCCAAAAGTGAAATCAGTGCACCTTCAAGCTCCCTGATGTTATCCGTTATGTGGGTGGCAATATATTCCAGTACATCTTCCGGCATCTCAATTCCATCGTTGTAGGTCTTCTTGGTCAGAATGGCCATCCTGGTTTCGTAATCCGGTGACTGAAGATCTGCCGACAAACCCCACTTGAATCTGCTGATAAGCCTCTGTTCGAGTCCCTGCAACTCTACCGGCGGCTTGTCTGATGTTAGGATCAGCTGTTTTCCCGATTGATGCAGATGATTGAAAATGTGAAAAAATGTGTCCTGTGTCTTCTCCTTTCCTGCGAATTCATGTACATCATCAATAATCAATACATCAATCATCTGGTAGAAATGGAGAAAATCATTCTTATTGTTGTTCCTGATTGCATCGACAAATTGTGTCTGGAATTTGTTTGCATTCACATATAATACCGTTTTGTTCTGGAACAAACTTTTTACTTCGATTCCAATGGCCTGGGCAAGGTGTGTTTTCCCAAGACCGCTGTCGCCATAGATCAGTAACGGGTTGAATGCAGTTCCTCCTGGATTGTTTGCCACTGCATATCCGGCCGACCTGGCAAGTCGGTTACACTCACCTTCAACAAAGTTGTCAAACGAATTACCCGGATTGAGCCTTGGATCTATATCCAGCTTTTTTATTCCGGGAATTACAAAAGGGTTCTTGATGGCATTGTCCGATCCGTCCAGCGGCACTTTAACAGGTTGGTTCCTGATCTCTTTGCTGCTTTTCGCCGGAAACTTTACCGTGTAGGGCTTGTTGTTATTATACGAATTGTTCTGCATAACAACATTGTACTCCAATTTGGCATCGTTGCCCAACTCTTTTACCAACACCTTGCGCAATATATCAATGTATTGCTCTTCAAGATATTCGTAAAAAAATGGACTCGGCACCTGAATGGTGAGTACGTCCTGATCCAGCCTGAGTGGTACAATTGGCTCAAACCATGTTCTGAAACTGATTGAAGGAACATTGTCCTTAATTACATTGAGACAGTTGTTCCATACAAGTTCATGCATTAAACGTTGGTTTTAATAATTCGAAATTAGGATTAGATGTAGCTAGAACAAATATTGTGAAAAATTGGTAATAAAAAAAGGGCAAAGGGACTTGAATATTTCAATAATAATATATTGCCTTTACCATCAGTTGTTTATAAATTGAAAAAAAATGAAAAAATCGTAAAATACTGTATGTGAGTAAAATACAATATTATAATCTTAATAAATTGTTAATTAATCCTTTACCTGATCTAATTCAATTCATTGTTTAGACATCTTCATTTTTACGGTGTGACATTCGTCACTAAAATTGATAATGTCATCAAAAGAAATAGGTTGATTCTTCCTGATTTGGAAAAATCATTTACCAATCAGAGAAATACTGACGTATTTTTTTGGATTTTCCTGCACATCCTTCACCAGGAAATCCAGGTCGGCGACAAGTTGATTAACCCGGTTGTATAAGCTGTCTTCGGCAAACAGTTTACCCATGGTTCCATGGCCTTCTTTCATATCTGAAGTAATCTCGGAGAGATTGTAAACCACCTGGTTAAGACTTTTTAGCAGGGAATCAATGCCGGCACTTTCAAGCTCCGAGGATACCTGCTCGAAGTTGGCAATAGTTTTTCTGATGGTTTCGTTCTGGGATTGCAGACTTTCTGAAAACTTTTGAAGGTTCCTGATAGTTCTGGTAAGGTCACCTGATGCTGACAACTGGTTGTCCAGTGATCCGGATGCACTTTCAATATTACTGATGGTTGCGTTAATTTTGGGGTTACGCAAAATTCTATTGATTTCAGCGCCTGTGGAATCCAATGTCATTACTGCTGCATTCATATTACCCAGTAGCGGAGAAATATCCTCCATCAGTGTTGATAACTTATTCACTGATACACTACTAAGTAAGACTCCTCCATGCTGCATATATTCATCGTTTGCCGACTGCACAATTTTTATCATCTTGGAACCCAACAGATCCGCGCTATAAATTACCGCCTCGCTGTTTTTTCTGATTTTGTAATTCCTGTCAATCTCCAGAAATACCGTAAATGGTATTTGCTCTTCGGTTTTAAAAACAATATTATCTACTGTGCCAATCTTGAAACCGTCAAGCATCACATTCGCTGAAGATTCCAGCCCGTCAATCTGTTCGTATTGTGCCTTTAAAATATAATTGCTGCTGAGTACATTACGCCCTTTGAGGTAATTAATACCCCAGATTATCACCACAATGGTTACCACTCCTGTAATGCCTATTTTTACTTCACCTGAGTATTTCATTTCACCGGTTGATTTCGATCAATGCTTCGCTCAAAGGTACTAATTCTTTATTTCTTACGGCGATCACGAAGGCATCCGGAAAATCATTCTTGACTACCGAACACTTATCCAGCGCTTCGTGGTAAGTTAGCCCATGCCCCACCGTATATTTATACCACTTACCCGACTGGATTACTGAAACATTATTATAGCCCTTGAATGCAGATGGATCTGTCTCAACCAGGTTCCTGGAAGATGCTATTTGAACCCGAAAAGTTACATTATCAGGATCTTGTTCTATGGTTTCAGTTGACAGCATCTGAGGAGTCGACTCACCAGTATGATTTTCCTGTAAAGTAGTAGCAGCTGTATCCAACGTAAAATTACTGTTCTTCTCTATGCGTAATTTGTATTTTCTGAATGCCCTGAAAATGGCAGAGGCAATCAAATCCTGCCCTTGTTCTGTTACCAGGAATTTTTCTTCCTCCTGATTCGAAATAAAACCTGTTTCAATAAGTACAGCAGGCATGGAGGTTTGTGCAAGCACCAACAGTCCTTGTTGAACCACCCCACGGTCCTTTCGCTTTGAACGTTCCCGAAACTGATCCTGGATATAGGATGCAAATTCAATACTCTGCTTCAGGTAGGTATTTTGCATAACCGAAAATATAATATAGGACTCAAGAGACGCAGGATCAAATCCCTGGTAGCGGGTCTCGTGGTCATCTTCCAGAAGAATCACCGAATTTTCTCTCACGGCCACATCAAAGTGTTCGTTTGTTCTGTGCAGGCCAAGTACATGTGAAGATGTACCGTAGGGTGTATGATTCTTATTGGCATTTACATGGATGGATATGAAAAGATCGGCCTCAGCCCTGTTGGCAATGCCGGCGCGTTCATGCAATTCAACAAACACATCAGTTGTCCGGGTGTAAATCACCTCCACATCCGTCAGATATTCCTCTATCAGGGCTCCCACTTTCAGGGCAATATTCAACGCGATATCCTTCTCCATGGAAATTACTCCCAGGGCTCCTGAATCCTTTCCACCATGACCTGCATCGATCACAACCGTTCTGATCCTGTTATTGATCCCGCCAGACAGATTATTGGCTGGCTGTGCTGCTGTATAAAAATATGAAAACAGCAAAGTAAGAAATACCGTGACAGCTCGTTTAACATATAGTGGCAAAGTATTTGCGGTTAACATTATTTGTGGAATTTCATTAGATTTGCAATCCTTTCAACATTACAAAATTAATAGATAATTTACATTGCAGAATACAGCACTCAAGATAGTTATCAATATTGTTTTAACGTTTGCAACCGGCATATTCTTGTATGGTCAGGAACCCGACAGTACTATGCTACAGCCTGTCACCGATTCCCTGCCATCCATTATTATTAACAATGTTCCCGATTCCATCAATAATGAAGGGGATTCTGTTCTTCATTCCAGCGATACCTCCCGCTATTTACAGGATTCATTGTTGATGGGTGTCGATTCATTGCGTAAGGATACTGTAAGGAGGTCGGGAATTGGAGGTGCTGTTACCGATGAAGTTGATTACGATGCCATTGATTCACTGGTTTTTTCCATGGACGGGGGGACCGTGGAAATGTATAATCAGGCTGTCATTACCTATGGGGATATCAGGCTTGAAGCCGGTTATATAAAGTATGAAATGCAGAATTCGGAAGTGCTGGCCTATGGGATACCGGATTCCACCGGAAAAATCACCCAACATCCCATTTTTGCTGAAGGACAGGATAGCTATGAGGCAAAATATATAAGGTATAACTTTAAGACACAGCGTGGATTTATTGAAGAGGTGATCACCGAGCAGGAGGGAGGGTTCCTCCATTCAAGGGAGACAAAAAAGCAGAAGAACGGACATATTCACATGAAAGATGGAAAATATACTACTTGTGATGCTGAACATCCGCACTTTTATGTGGCAATAACCAAAGGTATATCCATGCCGGGCGATAAAATTGTTGCCGGACCGGCCTATATTGTCGTGGAAGATATTCCACTCCCCATTGGTATTCCTTTTGGCTTCTTTCCCAATTCCAGGAAACAAACCTCCGGGATTCTGATACCGCAATATGGAGAGGAACGAAACAGGGGATTTTACCTGCGTGATGGCGGCTATTATTTTGCACTGAATGACTACTTTGACCTGCGAATTACAGGGGATGTCTATTCAAACGGGACCTGGGGAGTAAGGGCGGGTAGCAATTACAGGTGGAGATACAAATTCAATGGAAGTGTGAATGTACAATTATTCAATAATGTGACAGGCTTCAAAAATGTGGAAGAGCTGTACGAGACTTCTAAGGACTATTCCATCAACTGGAGCCATGCACAGGCCAGGGAGGCGAACCCGAACAGTAATTTCCGTGCCAGTGTGAACCTGTCATCTTCCTCGTTTGACAGGCAACACACCAGGAACATAAATCAGGTAGTCACAAATACCAAGCAATCCAGTATCTCGTATACGAAAAACTGGCCCAATAGTCCATTCAATCTCAGTGCTTCCCTGAATCATTCACAAAACAGCAATTCGGGGGATGTAAATATGACACTGCCCAAGGTATCCCTGAATATGGGAAGGATCAACCCCTTCGAACGGAAAAGGAGGGTGGGACCTGCGAAATGGTATGAGGATATACAATTGAGTTATACCAGTTTACTTGAAAACAGGATCAGGACAAAAGATACACTCCTGTTTACGAACCAGGTCTGGAATGATATGAACAACGGGTTCAGGCATGAAATTCCATTGAGTTTGAATATCAAGCCATTTAATAGAATTGCAGCGTTGCAAAGTTTTACCATCACCCCGAATGTTAGCTACCGGGGGATGATCTATAACGGACAAACTGAAAAATCAATTATCGGGTACAATGAAGAAATAGTTGAAGGCGAGACAATTTATAAACCAATAGTGTTGGATACAACATACAGCAACAGACTTAGCTATGCACATGCCTATCTCCCACGCGTCAGTGCAGGAATGTCGCCAAAGATTTATGGGATGTATCAGTTTGCCGGCGGGGGCAGGCTGGAGGCAATCAGGCATGTAATGACTCCTTCTGCCAGCTTTTCCTATGTTCCCGACATGACAGCTTTTCAGCCGGATTATTACCGGGACCTGTACGATACAGTGAACAATGTATTGCTCCAAACCTATTCAATTTACGAGGATCAGATGTATGGAACCCCAACATTTAACGGTGCCTCAGGGTCTGTCAGCCTTTCATTGCGGAATAATCTGGAGGCGAAGATTCGCTCAGCGAATGACACCATTGATGAAGTGAAAAAAGTGAAACTGCTGGACAATTTTAATTTATCAACCAATTACAATATCTTCAACAGCGACAGTCTCTCTCCATCCTGGTCTCCAATTAATATAAACGGAAACACCCGGTTGTTCAATAACAAACTGTCTGTATCCTTTCGTGGTGTGATGGATCCTTTTGGTTATGATGACATACGTACCAGGACAACGGAAACAGTTTTTTCCCAGACGGGGAAACTGGCCAGGCTGACAACAGCCAGTATATCCATGGGAACATCATTCAGTTCTAAAGGAAGCGGATCGGATCGTGAAGAAGATGGGGAATCAGATCCGTTAACAGAAAGCGCATTTGACAATTCTGGCGTAAATGATCCCAATACTGGTTACGATCCGAGTAGAGACGATTATTACGGCGATTATGTCGATTTTGATGTCCCCTGGTCACTGAAATTAGACTACTCATTCAGTTACAGGAAACCACGGGATGTATCGTCTATTGTGCAAACAGTCAGGGCTTCCGGAGATCTTAGCCTTACACCCAAATGGAAAATCGGATTTAATACCGGGTACGATATCTTCAACAAACAGTTTACCACCACTAACCTCAGTCTGTACAGGGACCTTCACTGCTGGGAGATGAGGATATCAGTGGTGCCATTTGGAAATTACAAATCTTACAATTTCCAGATCAATGCAAAGTCATCTATTCTCTCCGACCTGAAATATAATAAACGGAAAAGCTGGCAGGATAATTTCTGAGTTTCCTACAGACAAATATCAATTGATATTATCTATTTTATGATGTACAGATCGAACAGGCTGGTACCCGTTTCAATCCTTTCATAATTCTCGGGATCCATGGGCAATGTACCTTTTTCTACAATGGTATAATCCAACTTCCTGCTTGAATTTTCAAGGTATACATCATGATACCGAAGCATGTAAAACTGAAAGGGCCAGTTATTATAGGAGGCAGCGTCGCAGCTTACCCGGCGGTATGGTTCAAGTATTTCTCCCAATACATAAACATCCGACAGTAATTCACTGTTCCTGCCCGGCTTTCCGGCAAATACAAAGGTCAGAATGATACCTGAAGCCAGAAGCAGTACCATGATTGAATTCACCACCCTGAATAATAATCCTTGAGGTCCAATACCCCGAATCAACTTGTCTGCTATAGGTGCGGTCAGAAATGCAAAAGCCAACGCGAAGCAAGGGAAGGAGTGACTCATGTAAAAGCCCCGCTGAACCAGGGTTAGCATTAAGGGAAGTGAACCGCTCAATCCCAATAAAAAAAACATGCCTGTTTTACTGGTCTCCGCAGTACCGGGTATGCTCCTTACCTTTAAGATCGTTGTTGTAAGGTACAGCAGGCCGGTAATTAACAGGGCAGGGGACAATTCAAGCAAAAGACGTCCCAACATGTATAAATGCGATGAAACAACCGGATCAGTCTCCACCCTTTTTACGAGTCTGTATTTAAAATAAAATGTAAGACTTTCCCGGGCTGTTTCATTCAGCAACAGCAATCCGTAAATCACGATGGGGACCAAAATATATAATAAGGTCAGCCCGGCAGCTTTCGAAAACTTTACTTTTCCCGTGGTGATCCATGCGATACCGGCAATTGTCAGAGGAAACAATCCCGGGATTCCTTTGGTAAGGGATGCCAGGAAAATAAATAATCCTGTAAGCAGTGCCAATACCAGCCATCGCTCCTTATGGTAAATACTGTGGAGACCAAAATAGATGGCAGAGATGGTAAACATCCCCATGGTATTTTCCTGCATATTTTGTTTGAAAGTCCAACTCATCAGGGGTATTGACATCCAGAAAATCAGCGGTAGCCAGGAATAATTCCGAAACGTAAGCGGAGCAAATTCCCGCCATATCAGATGGATCATAAAACCTGTAAACAGTGCCGTGAACAATATGTATATCCGCTCGGTGAACAGGCTGTTTCCCAATATTTTGAAAAATAGAGACTGCAGGGCATACATAAGTGGAGGTTGTTCCAGAAACGCGTTGGATCCTTGCTTCCACCATGTTTCAGAAAGAAAGGGAAACCAGAAAGACCCTCTTCCCTCCGCCAGATTCTTGGAAACACAGGCGTACTGGGTTCCATCAGCAAACATACCATCCATGAATAGTCCTTGCAAAATCAGAAACACAAACAATACAGCTGTTGAAATCCAAAAAAAGAGGTGAATCTTATTCATCAGGTTATATGGGCAAAACAGACAATAAATATAGTGTATTTGTCAGATTTATTTTACCTTGACTATCTGTTTAAATACTAAAACTTATATTTCAATGAAAAAAATAATCAATACCAAAAAAGCTCCGTCTGCTGTCGGGCCTTATTCCCAGGCAGTGGAGGTTAACGGAACCCTGTATATCTCCGGCCAGATCCCCATGGATCCGGAAACGGGACAGGTTGTAGGTGGGGGAATCATGGAGCAAACCGACCGGGTGATGAAGAATATAGGTGCATTGCTGGATGATGCCGGATACACATATAATGATGTTGTAAAATCCACCTGCCTGCTTTCAGACATGGGCAATTTCAAAGCAATGAATGAAGTGTATGCATCTTACTATGTGGAGAGACAGCCTGCCAGGGCAGCGTTTGCAGTGAAGGAACTGCCACTGGGCGTGTTAATTGAGATTGAAACTATTGCTGTAAAATAGGGAATATACCAAAAAATGAGCCGTCCCAAAACTATGTTTGGGACGGCTTCAATTTTAAAAATATCTACCAGGTTATTCTGAAATAATCTCGAAAGGCACTTCCACTTCCACTTCTTTATGAAGTTTGATGGTGGCTGTATATTTTCCAACCTCCTTGATCAGTTCTTCCTTTATGGTTACATTCTTCCTGTCAATGTCAAATCCTTTTTTGGATAATTCCTCGGCAATCTGAATAGTATTTACTGAACCAAAAATCTTGCCTTTGGTACTTGTTTTTGCTCCGATGGTAATGGATACATCTTTCAGCTTCTCTGCAAATTCCATGGCGGCATCTTTGAGCTGTGCCTCTTTATGTGCACGCTGACGAAGATTCTCTTCATGAATTTTTCTTGCAGTCTTGGTTGCATTAATCCCGTATCCTTTAGGGATCAGGTAATTTCTCGCATATCCATCCTTTACCGTTATGATATCATCTTTGTGACCCAAATTCGGCATGTCTTGTTTTAATATAATTTCCATGTTCGTTCCTCCGGGTTATTTCATCATATCAGTTACATAAGGTAGCATTGCCAGGTGGCGTGATCGTTTAACTGCTACAGATACTTTTCTCTGGTACTTCAAAGAAGTTCCCGTTAACCTGCGTGGCAGAATCTTACCCTGCTCATTTAGAAATTTCTTTAAGAACTCCGGATCTTTGTAATCAATGTACTTGATCCTGTTCTTGCGGAAACGGCAATACTTCTTCTTTTTGATCTCAACGGTAGGTGGTGTCAGATACCTGATTTCTGAATTTGCTTGTGCCATGATTTATTCCTCCTTTGCTTTTTCCGTTTCTGCTGCTTTCCTGGCTCTCTTTTTCTCCGCATAAGCGATGGCATACTTATCCATCTTCATGGTGAGAAATCGAATGATCCTTTCATCACGGCGAAACTCAGTTTCTAATTTTCCAATAAATTCACCTTCTACCTTAAATTCAATCAGGTGATAGAACCCAGTGGATTTTTTCTGGATGGGATAAGCCAATTTTTTCAGGCCCCAGTTTTCCTCGTAGACCACCTCGCCCTTTGCAGACTTGATAAGGTCCCTGAATTTTTCAACCGTTTCCTTCATCTGTACTTCAGACAAAACGGGAGTTGCAATGAAAACGGTTTCATACTGATTTAACATACGCTAATTTGTTTTTATTACTTGTTTTAAAATCGACCGCAAATGTAGCGACTTTTTTAAAAAGAACAAAGGATTCACAACGCTTATTTAACGAAATATCTTGCTGTATATCAGTGAGCATGGTGGGAAAGGTAAAATTGACCTGTAAACAATGAAATCTTGCGTGTCTCTTCTGTGCAGCACATCATCTTAGCCAAATCCCTGGTGATACGTTGTGATTCCTCTGTTTAACTTATGGTAATCATATCCCAAATGTTTTAATTACACATTTTTCCTTTCTACTTTTTTCTTTTCCATTATCTTTACATTTTGATTTCAAAAAATCATTATGGAGAATTTTGTTGTATCTGCACGAAAATACCGTCCCGACAACTTTAAAAGCGTTGTTGGCCAGGATACAATAACATCCACCCTGAAAAATGCCATTAAAAACAACCATCTTGGGCATGCATATCTATTCAGTGGTCCGAGAGGAATTGGAAAAACAACCTGTGCAAGGATATTTGCGAAAACGATCAATTGCCAGAATCTTTCTCCGGCCACAGAAGCCTGCAATGCGTGTGAATCTTGTAAATCTTTTAATGAAAGCAGGTCATACAATATTCACGAACTGGACGCCGCTTCAAACAACTCAGTGGACGATATCCGGTCGTTAACAGAACAGGTCCGGATTCCTCCCCAGGTTGGGAAATACAGCCTGTATATCATCGATGAGGTCCACATGCTCTCTGCCCAGGCGTTCAATGCGTTTCTGAAAACGCTTGAGGAACCACCGGCACATGCAATTTTTATTCTGGCTACTACGGAAAAGCACAAGATTATTCCTACCATCCTTTCAAGGTGCCAGATTTACGATTTCAACCGGATTCACACAGCAGATACGGTAGGGTATTTGAAATACATCGCAGGAGAGGAGAAGGTGACCTTTGAAGAGGACGCATTGCATGTAATCGCACAAAAGGCTGAAGGGGCCATGCGAGATGCACTGTCCATATTTGATCAGGTGGTAAGTTTCTCAGATAAGAAGATTACCTATGCATCAGTTATTGAGAACTTAAATATTCTCGATGTTGAATATTATTTTAAACTCACAGGAGAATTTCTAAAGAACAATATTTCAGCAGTACTGATCACCTTTAATGAAATACTGGAAAAGGGGTTTGACGCCAGGAATTTTATTAACGGTCTCGCCTCACATTTTCGTGACCTCCTGATATCAAAAGATTCGGCAACAGTTGTCCTCCTTGATGTGGGAGCTTCCATCAGGGAACAATATCTGAAACAGGCAGCAGAGGTGCCGGTTGAATTCCTGTTTGAAGCGATGGAGATATGTAATGATGCCGACCTGCAATTCAGAGGGAGCAGAAACCAGCGGCTTACCATTGAACTGGCATTGGTCAGACTGGCGAACCTCACAATGGTTCAAAAAAAAAAATAATTGACCAACAGGAAGAAACTGCCTCCAAAGACCTGAAACAAGCTGCAAAAGTTGTTAAAACTGAAAAAAAAGAGGGCCCTGAAACGTCAACAACCCCGGTAAAAGTTCCGGACAGGGAATCTGGAAGGCAGACTGTGAAAAAGGAGGAGTCCGGGACAGAGAACGGAAAGGAGAATCAGGTTGTCTATACAAAATCGGTGTCCATTAAAGGTGTACTGAAAGGAAAAGCACCAGTTATTCCGGTGGCGGATGAGGAGATTGGTGAGGAAGATCAGGTAGCAGGGATACCTCTCCTGGAAACGTCAGAGGTTGAAATAACAGAGGCAGATATTCAACGCACATGGATCGAATATGCCGACTCAATTGAGAAATCCCATCCCCGGATTTACAGTACCCTGAAGCAACAGGTCCCTACCATGACAGAAAAAGGCAAGATACGGATCAGGCTCAACAGTAACGCGCAGAGGGAGAATTTCGTTCAACGAATAAAACCTGATCTGACAAAATATTTTCAGCAAAAACTGGCCAATATCGAATATGTATTTGAAACAAACCTGATCGCCAATGAAACAACCGCTAAAAAGGTGTATACGGAACAGGATAAACTGGATTACATGATCGATAAAAATCCGGCTATTGAAAAGCTGAAATCGAGATTTAATATGGATTTTGACGATTGAACATATTGGATTCTAATTTGTATTACTTTGTTATTTATTTCATATAAAAAAATTTACTTATGGCAGCAGAAAAGATCATTAATCATTATGGCAAATTACAAGTTCCCGATGAACCAATTATTCCGTTTATTGAGGGAGACGGTACCGGTCCCGATATCTGGGCGGCATCAGTAAGCGTACTGGATGCTGCAGTAGAAAAAGCATATAACGGTACCAGGAAAATCGCCTGGAAAGAAGTGTTGGCAGGTGAGAAGGCATTTAATGCTACCGGTAAATGGTTACCGGAGGAGACCCTGGACATTATAAACGAATACCTGGTTGCGATCAAAGGGCCACTCACAACGCCAGTTGGTGGAGGTATCCGTTCTCTGAATGTTGCACTTCGCCAGATTCTTGATCTCTATGTTTGTCTGAGACCGGTGCGTTATTATACCGGTGTACCTTCTCCGGTGAAGGACCCCACTACCACTGATATGGTTATTTTCAGAGAAAATTCCGAAGATATTTATGCAGGCATTGAGTTTATGCACGGTACCCCCGAGGGAGACAAATTAAAAAAATTCCTTATTGAAGAGATGAACGTTGCCTCAATCCGGTTCCCGGATACGGTATCACTTGGCATCAAACCCATTTCCAAAGAGGGTACCGAACGACTGGTAAGATCGGCGATTCAATATGCCATAAGGGAGAAACAGCCCTCTGTGACCCTGGTACACAAAGGGAATATCATGAAGTATACGGAGGGCCAGTTTAAACTATGGGGTTATGAACTTGCCGAACGTGATTTTGGAGACCTGGTATTTACCTGGAGACAGTATGACATAATTGCTGAAAAAGATGGAAAAGCAAAAGCCGACCAGGCTCAGGATGAGGCTATAAAAGCAGGGAAGATCATCATTAAAGATGTAATTGCAGATGCATTCCTTCAGCAGATTCTTACCCGGCCAGCTGAATATTCAGTGATCGCAACAATGAATCTGAATGGCGACTATATCTCTGATGCACTGGCTGCAATTGTAGGAGGAATTGGAATCGCTCCTGGTGCAAATATCAACTATATCACCGGGCATGCGATTTTTGAAGCCACACATGGTACTGCTCCGAAATATGCGGGTCTCGATAAAGTAAACCCCGGCTCAGTGATCCTTTCAGGTGTGATGATGTTCCAGTATATGGGTTGGAACGAAGCGGCTGACCTGATTATTGAAGGACTGAAAAAGACGATCAAAGAGAAAACCGTTACCTATGATTTTGCACGATTAATGGATGGTGCCACTGAGCTGAAGTGCTCTGAATTTGGTTCAGCCATCATTAAGAATATGTAGCATGGACATGAAATGGGGCAGCTTACAGAAAATTATTTATAATGCCGCCCCGGTCCGAAAAATGATTGTAACACTTTAAAAAAGATTGGTATGTTAAACAAAAAGGTAGAAAAAGCACTGAATGTACAGATTCAGAAAGAAGATTACTCCTCCCAGTTGTATCTTGCAATGGCCTCCTGGGCTGAGAACGAGGGATACGCTGGAGTCGCAGACTGGCTGTATGCACAGTCTGATGAAGAACGTATGCACATGTTAAAGTTTGTCAGGTATGTCAATGAACGAGATGGTGTTGCCCTGATTCCCGGTTTGGAACAACCTCCGAAAGAATTTGGAAGTTTACCGGCAATGTTCAAAGAGGTACTGAAACATGAACAGTACATTTCACAGTCAATCAATGAGATCGTTTCAGTTTGTATGGAGGAAAAAGACCATACGACCCATAACTGGATCCAGTGGTTTGTGCAGGAACAGATAGGGGAAGAAGCATCTGTAAATGACATTCTCGACAAATTGAAACTTGTCGGAGATAAAAACCTGTATATGTTCGACCGCGATATTGTCAACATGAGGAACAATGCCGGCTGAACTGAATAATTTTGAAAGTTTAATAAATCAGTAGTTATGCCGCAGCTTTCAATTGCTGCGGCATTTCTTTTAGTTATGTCAACTATTTTTTACTGCCAGCATTCAGTTGGAAAGACCATGCCGTGGGTGGTGGCTTGTTTGTGGGGCGGTATGACAATTCTGCAGTGTTATTGCATTGGTACGTTATTTGAAAACCATACCATTCAGTGTCTGTCCATAATGTTCGTTTGCTGGGTTACACTCGTAGGGAAATTGCTCATCCCGACAAATCGGGACTGCGCACTTCCCGACGTTGCAACCGAAAAACTGAAAGTTTTGAGCTCATGACCGCAGGGAATAACCCTTGCAAACGAACATGATGATCCAGCCACTCCACTTAAATGAGTGATACTATTAAAATATTTCAACCCGGCAAAAAGAAAATAAAAACAGTAAATTTGTAGTAACACAAATTGCATTTATATTCGATTAAATATGGACATTAATAAAATACTCTCAAACTTTCTGGGAAACAAGTCAGACAGAGATATGAAAGATATCCATCCCATTGTTGACCAAATCCAGGAGGTTTATACAACACTTGATTCTATCTCAAACGATGAACTTCGGAACCGGACTTTTGAATTAAAGAAGAAGATCAGGGATTATGTGACCAATGAGGAGAAAGAGCTGAAAGAACTTCAGGAGAAGGGGGAGGATCCGGAGGTTGATGTAAACGATAAAGAGGAGATCTACGGAAAGATTGACAAACTGATTGAAGCCATTGATGATAAATATGAAGAGATACTGAAGGAGAGCATCCCTGAAGCATTTTCCATAGTAAGGGAAACTGCCCGCCGTTTTAAGGAAAATGAAGTAATTGAAGTTTCTGCACTAGATTACGATAAAGAGCTGGCGGCAGCTGCCGACCATATTGAGATAAAGGCCGATAAAGCTTACTGGAAAAATCGCTGGATGGCAGGTGGAAATGAGATTACCTGGGACATGGTGCATTATGATGTACAATTGATCGGGGGTGTTGCATTACACAATGGCCGAATTGCCGAAATGGCCACCGGTGAAGGAAAAACCCTGGTGGCTACGCTGCCGGTATTCCTGAATGCATTGACTGGCAAAGGGGTGCACCTTGTTACTGTAAATGACTACCTGGCCAAGCGCGACTCTGAATGGATGGGTCCTATCTACCAGTTTCACGGTTTAACTGTTGATTGTATTGACAAACATCAACCCAATTCCGATGCACGGAGAAAGGCTTATAATAGTGATATCACATTCGGAACAAATAATGAATTCGGCTTCGACTATCTTCGTGATAATATGACCCACTCCCCGGAGGAGCTGGTACAGCGTAAACATAATTATGCCATTGTCGATGAGGTAGATTCTGTTTTGATCGATGATGCACGTACACCCCTGATCATTTCCGGACCTATTCCCAAAGGTGATAACCAGGAATTCATGGAGTATAAGCCCAAGGTTGAGCGGTTGATGCAGGCACAGAGGAACCTGTTCAATAACATTATTTCCGATGCCAGAAAACATCTGAAAGAGGGAGATACTGAGAAAGCAGGGTTTAAATTATTACAGGCCAATAAGGGTCTTCCCAAGAACAAATCACTGATTAAACTTCTGAGTGAAGAGGGAAACAAAGCACTGATGCTGAAAACGGAAAACCATTACATGCAGGAGAATTCCAAGAATATGCATTTGGTGACCGATGATCTCTATTTTATCATTGAGGAAAAGATGAATTCAGTTGAGCTCACAGATCAAGGCATTGATGTGCTCACGGGAAGTTCAGATGACCCGGATTTCTTTATCATGCCAGATATTGGTAACGAGGTGGCAGAGATTGAGAAATCGGACATGGATGAGAAGAAGAAACTGGAGGTCAAGGACCAGATGTTGCGTGATTATGCCGTGAAATCGGAGAGAATTCATACGGTAAACCAGTTGTTGAAGGCGTATGCCATGTTCGAAAATGATGTGGAGTACGTGATAATCGACAACAAGGTAAAGATCGTTGATGAACAAACCGGACGGATCATGGAGGGACGGCGGTATTCAGACGGACTGCATCAGGCCATTGAAGCAAAGGAAAATGTGAAGGTGGAAGCTGCAACACAGACCTGGGCCACCATCACCCTGCAGAATTATTTCAGGATGTATCATAAACTGGCAGGGATGACAGGTACAGCCGAAACAGAAGCGGGAGAATTGTGGGATATTTATAAGTTGGATGTGATGGTGATTCCCACCAATCGAAAGATCGTTCGGGATGACAGGGAGGATCTGATATATAAGACGAAAAGGGAGAAATATAACGCGGTAATTGATGAAGTTGAGCGCCTTGTGAGTGAAGGACGTCCGAGCCTCGTCGGTACAACATCGGTGGAGGTATCTGAGCTTCTTTCTAGGATGCTTAAGATGAAAAAAATTCCCCACAATGTACTCAATGCAAAGCTCCATCAGCGAGAGGCAGACATTGTGGCACAGGCAGGGAAGGCAGGAACCGTAACCATTGCTACCAATATGGCAGGCAGGGGTACAGACATCAAACTCTCCCCGGAAGTGAAAAAGGCAGGAGGACTGGCCATTATCGGAACAGAGAGGCATGAATCCCGACGTGTTGACAGACAGTTAAGAGGTAGGGCCGGCAGGCAGGGAGATCCAGGCAGCTCACAGTTTTATGTGTCCCTGGAAGATGACCTGATGCGTCTGTTCAGTTCCGACAGAATCGCCGGATTAATGGACAGGCTCGGACTGAAAGAGGGAGAGGTGATCCAGCATTCCATGATCACCAAATCTATCGAAAGGGCTCAGAGAAAAGTAGAGGAGAATAATTTCGGGATCAGAAAAAATCTCCTTGAATACGATGATGTAATGAACTCACAGCGGGAGGTGATCTATACCCGACGTAAACATGCACTCTTTGGAGAACGGCTGGGACTCGATATCGCCAACATGATTTATGATGTAACAGAAAGCATCGTACATACATACCACGGTACCGACGAGTATGAGAGCTTCAAAATGGAACTGATCCGGATATTTTCTATTGAATCTCCGGTAATCGAAGATGAATTTAAAAAGATAGATGCAGGCGACCTGGTGGACAGAATATATGCGCTGATGCTCGAAACCATGAAGCGGAAACGCGAAACCATTTCTTCCCAGGCGATGCCGGTGATAAAGGATGTATATGAGCGGCAGTCACAGGTGTACACAAATATTGTAGTACCGGTTTCGGATGGTATGCGGGTTTTCCAGGTACTGGCCAATCTTGAGAAGAGTTACAAATCTGAGGGCACGGAACTTGTAAAATCCTATGAGAAGACAATTATTCTGGCTACCATCGACCAGGCCTGGCAGGAACATCTTCGTGAACTCGACCAGTTGCGTCAGTCTGTGAGAAATGCAGCCTATGAACAAAAAGATCCGTTGCTGATCTATAAGTTTGAGGCATTCCAACTTTTCACACAAATGATCGATAAGGTGAACAAGGATGTGGTTTCCACACTCATGAAGGCACATATACCCATGCGCGATCCGGCAAGTGTCCAGAAAGCTGAGGCTCCCAAAAAGATGGATCTAAGCAAATTTGCCGCCAACAAACAGGAAACACCACAGTATAACGATCCATCCGGAGGAGGTTCAGGACAAAAACGTCCCCAACGTGTTCAACCGGTTCGTGTGGAGAAAAAGGTGGGAAGGAACGATCCATGCCCATGCGGTAGTGGTAAAAAATATAAAGCTTGTCACGGTAAAGCAGGAGGGTAATAAGATGTAGTAAATGGTCACTGCAACGATTGAACCATCCTCTTTAATTCGGAAATCAATGTTTCAGTTGCAGGAATCAGCGGTAACCTCAGGTTACTATGTCCGTTGCCCATGATTTCCATCAGTGCTTTCACTCCGCAAGGACTTCCTTCTCTGAATATCACTTCAATAAAGGGTAATAACTGGTAATGTTTTGCCCTGGCAGCTTTCATATTTCCTGCCAATGCTTCATTTACCATGGAGGAAAACTGCGCAGGTAATGCATTTCCGATTACCGAAATCACCCCTTCAGCTCCTGCAGCTATCAACGGGAGGGTGAGGGCATCGTCGCCCGAAATAACTTTGAAATTTTCAGGTTTTGATCTGATGATTTTCATGATCTGAGAAAGATCTCCCGAAGCCTCTTTGATGGCTATAACCTTTTCACCCAATACATCTGCCAGCTCAAGGGTAGTATCCGATGAAATGTTGGAACCAGTTCGCCCCGGTACATTATACAGTATTAAAGGCAGATCCGAAGATGCCGCAATCGCAGAGAAATGCGCCTTCATTCCAGCCTGGGATGGCTTGTTGTAATAGGGTGCCACGCTCAGGTAAGCATCAATTCCATTGCTGCCTATGGTCCTGATCCATTCAATCACAGCTGTTGTATCGTTTCCTCCTGCTCCCACAATCACCGGGATCCTGCCGTTATTTACAGCTTTAACCACTTCAATGACCTTCAGTTTCTCCTCTTTATTCAGGGTTGGTGTCTCTGCTGTTGTACCCAGTACAACCAGGTAGTCCACTCCTGCACCGATCAGCCTCTCCGTATGGTTTTCGAGTTGCACGATATCCAATGATCCATCGCTCTTAAAAGGCGTGATCATAGCCACACCAGTGCCCGTAATATTTGCACCGTTCGCCATAAAATAATTTACTTAGATGGGTTTAACAATGTTATGTAATGTTTGACCTGCTCAATGAAAAATTCCACCGTACAATCCTTGTTGGCTGAATTAATCATAAAATCAAGATCATTTTCTTTCTCAGTGTAACAACCTACTTTGAATTTAGCACGTGATAACTTTGTCAGATATTCAATGGTAAGTATATCTCTAAAACTAATAACAAACAGAATATCAGGTTCTTTTTTAAAAAAGGTTTCCACCGCCGCACCTTTCGGACTCCCAAACCAACTTACATCTTTCCGTGTCAGAAATTCGATGTTGGCCCAGAGTAACATCTCCTGCGGAACATCCTTCTGGGGAACATACCCCAATATCGAGGTTTTAATATCCTGCTGATTCAGAAATTTTGCAAAATCCTTGATGGGAGCAAAACATTGTGGAAGGTCCGTATCAAAAAGGATAACCGCCTGCGAAGCAGTCTCAAAATTCTGAACACACTTATTCCTTTCTGTTTTGCTGAAGCGCGATTGAAGCACCTTTTTTCCGATTGTATGTGTTAACTGGTTCATTCGTGGATCAAAAATACAATTTTTGCAGGAGAATATCAGTCTTTGAGCATATCCAGAAATTCTTCTGTTGAAATAACAGGAATTCCGAGCTTTTCAGCCTTCCTTAGTTTTTCCGGCCCCATATTCTCTCCTGCAAGGATATAAGAGGTATTTGAACTGACTGAACTAACGTTTCGGCCCCCGTTTTTTTCCACCATCTCCTTTAATTGATCCCGCGAATATTCACTGAATTTTCCTGAAATAGCAAAGTTCTTATCTGCCAGCTTGCTGGTGGTGCTTCCCGGTTCCTCCTTAATTTCCATCTGTAATCCGGCACTTTCCAACTCTTCAACTATTTTACGATTCATTTTATCCTGAAAAAAACTGGTTACGGAACCTGCTATCCGTTCACCGATCTCATCCACATCCATAAGCTCATCCGGGGTTGCGTTCATAAGTAGCCGCAGTGACTTAAAATTTACTGCCAGTTTTTTAGCAACTGTCTCCCCCACATACCTGATGCCAAGTGCGAACAACACCCGGGAAAATGGAACCGAACGCGATTCGTTGATGCTGTCAACCAGGTTTCTGGATGATTTATCAGCAAAACGATCCAGTCCAATGATATCCCCATATGTCAATTTGTACAGGTCGGCAGGATTGGCAACCAGCCCTTTATTATACAATAGTTCAATGGTGGCCTCGGCTGCATTGATGTTCATCGCTTTCCTGCTTATATAATGGGTGAGCCGCTCCTTGATCTGTGGCGGGCATCCATAAGCGTTTGGGCAATAGTGGGCAGCTTCTCCGGGCAACCTGATTAATGGTGTGCCACATTCAGGACAGTTTTCAATAAATTCCACTGAAGCAGGATCGCCCGACCGGTTTTCAACATCCACACCTACAATTTTAGGAATGATATCGCCTCCTTTCTCCACAAACACCCGGTCGTTTACTTTCAATCCAAGCATGGCAATCTGGTCCGCGTTGTGCAGTGATGCTCGTTTTACAGTTGTACCGGCCAGTAATACCGGTTCCAGGTTGGCAACCGGTGTTACGGCTCCTGTTCTGCCTACCTGGAAATCAACACTTACCAGTTTCGTGGCGGCCTGCTGTGCCTTGAACTTATAAGCAATGGCCCAACGCGGGGTTTTGGCAGTAAAACCGAGCATCTGCTGCTGTGCCAGGTCATTTACCTTGATCACCACCCCGTCAGTTTCAAAGGGTAAATCTTTCCGCTTTTCTGCCCAGTGATCGATAAATTCAAATACTTCGTTCAGGTTGGTGACAACCTTGCTGTAGGGCGGCACCTTGAATCCCCAATTGCTACAGGCATGCAGACTCTCAAAATGTGTTCTGAAAAGTTGCTCCTTTATGGCCGCTGAATAGAGATAGCAATCCAACGGGCGACCGGCCACTATGGCGGAGTTCTGCATTTTTAACGTACCGGCAGTTGCGTTACGCGGATTAGCAAATTCCTGTTCTCCCTGCTTCCTGCGTTGTTCATTCATCCTACGAAATCCATCCAACGGCATTAAAACCTCTCCACGAATTTCAAACCTGGCTGGATAATCATCTCCAATCAACTGAAGCGGGATACTCCGGATGGTCCTGACATTGGTAGTAACATCGTCACCAACAACCCCATCGCCCCTGGTAATGGCTCTCACAAGCCGGCCGTTTTCGTATGTAAGGCTGATAGCAACCCCGTCATACTTCAGCTCACAAACATATGCCACCGGTTCACTGATGGATTTTTTTACCCTTGATTCAAAATCTGTTATTTCATCCCTGCTGTAAGTGTTACCCAGCGACAACATGGGTGTCTCATGTTTATACTGCTTAAACCCTTCCGTCACATCACTTCCCACACGCTTTGTAGGTGAATTGTCATCTGCGAATTCAGAAAACTTCTTTTCCAGCGAATCCAATTCCTGTAATAGCAGGTCGAACTCAAAATCAGATATTTCCGGTGTTGCCTTTATATAATAGAGGTGATTGTGCCGGTGTAATTCCGATCTGAGAAATTCAATACGCTCCTTTGCTGAACCTTTATCCATTGTTCCCACTTTTCCGTAAAAATAATAAAAAGCTGTGCAGTGTTGTTAATTGAACCGGTCATTGGTGATCTTTTTGCTAAATTTGGCGTTAATTATAAAAACTGATGATGAGAATACCATGTATTATGTTCCTGCTGATGGCTCAGATAATAACAACGACGGCGCAAATCAGCCAGGGAGGTTTTCCGGAGATGAACGCTGCCGATTTCAATGCATCCAGCGTAATGTATCTGCTTGAACCGGAAAATAAGATCGTGGTAGAAGGTCTGAAAAGTACAGGGTATAGCACTTATAAAAAAGGACTTCACTACGCCACCGAAAGACCGGTGGATCTTTCCCCGGAATTCAATGGAGAATGGATCGAAAAAG
>JBBDIE010000177.1:30822-38292 GCA_040880545.1 Bacteroidales bacterium
ACCGAAAGACCGGTGGATCTTTCCCCGGAATTCAATGGAGAATGGATCGAAAAAGATGGAATGCATATCTGGCGGGCTCACCTGGTATCGCCCGAAGCTTATTCTGTAGGTGTGCTTTTTTCAGAGTTTGAACTGTATGAAGGAACCAGGCTTTTTTTATATAATCCCTCCGGGAAATATATAAAAGGAGGATTTACAATTAAGAATAACAAGGAATTCGGGAGTTTGTACGTGGGACATATACCCGGGGAAGAGGTGATCATCGAGCTTCAAGTGGATGATCCTGGCAGACAATATGGAAAACTCAGGATAGGCTCGATCTCCCATGCATTTTTACCTGTCTTTGCTGAAAAACAGGTTGACGCATCAACGCTTGGGACTTCACAGGATTGCGAGATCGATGTAAATTGTGTGGAAGGGGAGGAGTGGCAGACACTGAAACGGTCTGTATGTCATATCAGCACCATAAGTTTGCTATGTAGCGGGGCATTGGTCAATAATACCGCCTACAACGGAGAACCTTATATTTTAACAGCGGAACATTGTATCAACAAAGACTTTTATGCGGCTAATTCTGTTTTTTATTTTGGATATGAAAACAGTGATTGCGGACTGGCTGATGGAACCAAGGATCAATCTGTAAGCGGAGCCCATCTGATGGCCACGGGTGATTCACTGGACTTTTCACTTGTTAAACTCTCATCAAAGCCCCCCAGGGAATACGATGTATACTACGCCGGATGGGATGCACGGGAACAGGGACATGCTTCAACGGTGACGCTTCATCATCCCAATGCAGATGTGATGAAGATTTCCTACGATTTCGATCCAACCGCGGAAGCTGTTAGATTGCCAGGCGATCTGGAAGATTACATTTTGGAATCCAACTACCGGATACTTGAATGGGATATCGGGTCCACTGAAGGGGGTTCATCGGGAGGTCCACTTTTTAACTCATCAAAAAGAATTGTCGGGAGCCTTTCTGGCGGACTCGCCTCTTGCGGCGATTCTATTGGATATGATGCGGAAAATGACAGGGTAATTTATTCACTATCAAAAAACAGAAACGACTATTTCTCTAAATTTCATTTTAACTGGAATTATTACAAGGAAAGTAGTAAACAATTGAAAAGTTGGCTGGATCCAACCAATTCCGGACAGCTTGCCATAGGCGGATTGACCCAAAAATTTGTGGATGTGGAGAATAAAGAAGCAGGTGACCGATCTATGATTGTATATCCAAATCCCTCCAATGGTGATTTTACTCTGAACTTACCTTATTATTCCGGAAACAGTGCAGTTATCAGGATTTATGATACAATCGGCCGTATGGTGTACAATAGGTCTCACCACGCCCTGTATCCGGTCACCATAACACTGCCGTCTGTTCCGTCGGGTATATACCTGATCAGGGTGACCGGGGATCTGATGGATATGTCAGGAAGGATCATTATCAGCAAATGATAAAGCAAATTTTATATATAATCCTACTACTATTCATTGCAGTTGGTTGTAAGAACACCGGCAACGAGAATCGCAATGCAGGAAGCGGGTCACAGAGAATTTCAGATAACGTTCAGTATGCAGAAAAATTCAGAACAGAGAAGATCGGTGATGCCACTCTTTTAGAGGTGTTTACCCCCTGGCAGAATGCCTCGGAAACATCATTCAGGTATGTGGCCGCCAGTGATAGGACGGCAGTACCGGACTCAGTGCGGGGGCACACTTTCATAAAAACACCTGTACAACGCGTAGTGATCATGTCAACTACATTTATTCCGTTTCTGGATACTTTAGGGGAATTGCATACCATACGGGGTATCTCCGGTGGAAATAATATTTATGATACTGAATTGTACAAACAGTATTTAACAGGAAGTTTACGGGAAGTGGGCCATGACCACAACCTCAACTACGAAGTGTTGGTTGATCTTGATCCTGATGTAATTTTCATGTTCGGTGTACAATCGGGGATTGTTCAGTCCATAAGAAAACTGGAAGATATCGGGATACCTGTTGTGCTTTGTGCAGATTACCTTGAACCTCATCCGCTGGGGCGGAGTGAATGGCTTAAGTTTTTTTCCGTCTTTTTTGAAAAGGAGGAGATGGCCGATTCGCTATTCGGAGATATAGTTAAAAAATATAATGACCTTGTTTTTTCAGCATCCTGCTTTACCGAAATACCAAAGGTGATGCTGGGACTTCCCTGGAAGGACAGTTGGCACGTTGCTGGTGGAAGATCTTTTGCCGCACAACTGATCAGGGATGCAGGCGGTGAATATATTTATGAGGATCTTGATAATACAGAGGCTAAACCTTATAGTATTGAATCTGTTTTTATGCGTGGTCAGGATGCCCGTATATGGATCAATCCCGGGGTAGCAAAAAGCAGAAAAGCAATCCTTGATCATGATCAGCGTTTTGGGGCCCTCAGTTCTTTCAGGGAAGAACGGGTATTTAATAATATTAAACGGTTGGGGCCGGGAGGAGGTAATGATTACTGGGAATCGGGAGTGCTCCGCCCGGATTTGATCCTTTCAGATCTCATCAGGATTTTTCATCATCCCGGGGTTACTAACGATTCACTGCATTATTATTTAAAGCTCAACTGAGCTGATTTTCCCCTGATTCATCAAAATTATTTCTAATTTTGGTTATCATCAAAATTCTACCACATGGCCAGTATCCGAAAATTAAAGAAAGACATCAATACCCTGACGTACGATATGCTTTCCAGGTGTTATATCCTGAAAAGTTATGATCCGGAAATGAATGAAGACAAGTTTGATGAGGTTATCAGAAAGATTGTTTACCTGAGAAATGATCTGATACTTCGGATCAATCATCCGGAGACTGATGCGGAAAGTAAAAATCTGAAAATCCATTACAGGAAGGTAAAGGAAGACATGTACGAATTGCTTGGTGTCATTGAGGAATTAAATACAAAACAGGATTGACGGAACATTCCAGATATCTCACAAGGATAGTTGGGCTGGGGCTGCTCCTGGTGGTCCTTGTTATCCTTGATATTTCACTCGGCACCGTTAAAATACCATTTGGGGAGATTACCTCCTTTTTTATGGGAAAGGGAGAGCTGTCTCAACAACATCGGTTTATTTTGTTCGATTTCAGAATTCCACGGGTGATCACAGCAATACTGGCAGGCTCGGCCCTGGCAGTAAGCGGACTACAAATGCAGGCCATCTTTCGAAATCCACTGGCGGGCCCGTATGTACTTGGTATCAGTTCGGGGGCAAGTCTTGGAGCCGCCCTGGTTCTTCTGGGTACCGGAGCTATCACAACAGGGATACTTGCCAGATGGGGTATCGTAACAGCGGCCTGGCTCGGAGCCGCTTCAGTTATGTTTATACTGCTTCTTGTTACTATTCGTATAAGGAGTATTATGACCATTCTCATTCTTGGGATCATGTTCAGCAGCGGATTGTCGGCAATCATCAGTATTATGCAGTATTTTGGGAATGCCGTGGCATTGAAATCATTTGTTATCTGGAGCCTCGGCAGTTTGGGAGATGTCTCAGGCAGCTCCCTGTCGGTATTATTGGTAACGATTATTCCCGGTTTGATTCTCTCACTTTTTACGGTCAAAGGGTTAAATGCTATGATGTTAGGGGAGGAGTTGGCTGGCACATTAGGTGTTAACATATTGGCAACAAGAATTTTGGTATTTATCAGTACCAGTGTGCTGGCTGGAAGTGTCACAGCCTTTTGTGGCCCTATCGGCTTTATAGGAATAGCGGTTCCGCATATCACAAGGTTTTATATTGGTAAATCCGATATCAGGTACCTGCTGCCGGCTACGATCCTGATGGGAATGGTATTATTGGTTTTCAGCGATATTATTTCACAGGTACCCGGTTCCGACAGGATCCTCCCCATCAATGCCATTACCTCGTTGATCGGAATTCCGGTAGTGATCTGGGTCGTGATCAGCAGGAGAAAGGCTTATAACGGTTAAAATGACACAGCGGGATACGGCACATATAATGGAATTAATTGACCTCTGGCTGGGTTACCGGCCGGATAATTACCTGTTGAAGCAAGTGAATGCCAAAATTGGACAGGGTGAAATGATCGC
Source organism: Bacteroidales bacterium (assembly GCA_040880545.1). Lineage (GTDB taxonomy): Bacteria > Bacteroidota > Bacteroidia > Bacteroidales > M55B112. The sequence goes on from JBBDIE010000177.1 coordinate 34,919, forward strand.
ACTGGTTGGCAGGAACGGTACGGGCAAAAGCACATTACTCAGGACCATTGCAGGTATCCAGCATGCAGCCAGGGGAGGGGTGAAACTCAACGGACGTTCAATAGAAACTACGCATCAGCGGCAACTGGCCTCCTGGATTTCGTTTGTGGGAACAGGCAGTAGCATCACCGAGAATTTAACTGTGTTTGAGATGGTATCTCTGGGCAGGCACCCTTACACCAACTGGTGGGGTGCCCTGGGTGTTGTTGACAGGCAAAAAATTAATGAGTCACTCAGGTTTGTGGGAATGGAGGAGTTTTCAGGGGCAAGGATCGACAGGCTTAGTGACGGTGAGCGACAGCGGGTAATGATTGCCATGGCACTGGCACAGGATACGAAAATCATTATACTCGATGAACCCACCGCTTTTCTGGATATTCCCAACAGAATCGGTATTGTTGAAGTACTCCATAAGCTTAAAGCAGATGGTCGTTCTGTCATTTATTCAACACACGAATTTGACAATGTATTTACGTATGCTGACAAAATATGGGTGATACACAATCAGCGGATCATTGAGGGGGCTCCGGAGGACCTGGGAATGGACAAGGTTTTTGAAGAGATATTCAGGGATGCTGATGTAGCATTCGATCAGGAAAATCTTCGGTTTGTCCGAGAAATAAACCCGGGGAAGAAAATATTCCTGGATGCTGAGGATCAGCATGTGGAATACTGGACATACAGAGCCTTGGAAAGAATCGGCTTTCGTGTGGTAAGAGAATATGAAGAGAATTTATTAAGGGTCACAGCAAGGAAAGAGAAGGGCCGCTACCAATGGAACATTGAAGAGAAACATACCACAACTGCTTTCAAATCGTTATATGCTTTGGCAGGATACTTGATTATAGAGAATTAAAAGTGTAATTTTCACTACCCAAAAGATATAAATTATGGCCAATTCAACTTCAGCAAACGTAAGAAAAGTAGTAGCCTATATATTATCGGCACTTGTACTGTTGTTTTCAGTGATAGCCATTCTGGCGATATGGGACATCATTGAATACAAATTCCTGATCAAAAGGATGTTTCAGTCCCTCATGGTGATATTGGCAGCATCTGCGGTAATCGTGCTGATTTTTGCTATACTCGACAGGTCTGACCGGGACGGTGAAGGTTCCTGAATAGTGACTGCAAGAAAACTAAGTTAAATAAGTGCGATAATCTTTTCTGCATTGGAAGAATTGCTGTAGTCACGTAACTTTTCCATACGCTCTTTCACTCCGGCTTTGTCAAAAGGCACGGTCATTAATGTTTGAATCATTGCAATCGCCTCGCCGGGTGAACTGTATACCTGGCACAAGGGATCCAGCCCGCTTCCACTGAGCATCAAGGGATTTGCCATGCAGTGCCTTCCCCCGTAAAGGCTGTGCAACAGCTTCAGTTTCAGACCTGTGGGTTGGTAGGTATACAACAGGTTTATGTGTGCATTGGAAACCAGCTTATTCATCGCATCACCCGACGGGTTAGAGATAAGTTCAATATGCGGGTACCGGTTACATCTTTTTCTGACGAAATGAGAAGGATCCTTTCCGGCAATGACCACCCTATAACCAACTTTCGACAACACATTCTTTACCAGATACAATAAAGCCTTCTCGTTTTCAGGTACCGACAGATTTCCATGGAAGAGGATATAATCTCCCGTTCCGGTCGGGGAAGTAACCTCATGGTGCTGATGAAAGGCGGACACATATCTGCTGTTTCCATACTTTTCGTTGAAATAGGCGGTGTCGGTTGTGGATATGGAAAGCAGCTGTCCGGCCCTGCCGAGAATTGATTCATACCTGGCTAATTTGGCTGATTCGCTCCGCAGGAACAGTTTCCTGAATAAACCCCGTTCACTTTGGGAAAGCATCCCGTAATATTTGTGTTCTATATTGTGGGTCCTTACCAACACTCTTTTTCCTGCTGCAACACATTTATCAAGCAGATACGTAGTGTGGATCCCTTCAAACATTACCGGGTGCCGGTCACCAAGAAGGTTTCTTTCAAGTTCTTCCGAATTCCTGGTAATAACAATATAGGGCAATGGATGGAAAAAATAACGGAACCCTGATCTTCGCTTGTAATAATATACTGTATGACAAATATTGTCCAGTTCACGAGCCTCTTTCCGGTCATAGATAAATGAGTGAAGAATAATGTTTAACCCGGCATCCTTCATGGCCCTCAGCTTATAATAAATATCGATAATTCCCCCGTAATCGGGCGGAAAAGGAACATTGAAGGCTATTACATGAATAAATTTCTCTTCTTCCATTAAACCATTTGAAGTAATTTAAATCATAATTACAAATGTAAGAAAGTTCTTTGCCCCATTGTTATTATTTTGAAACATCATTTCAAAATCACCCTGGATATTGTTCAGCTGAGACTGGAAATTAGCTTAAAGCAGCAGGATACAACAAACTTCAGAAAAAAGCAGGGATATTTAACATTTTTTAAGAAAAAAGCAAAAAATAGATGTAACAATCAGGATAATACGCCGTTTAATAAGTAGTAAACGTTCTTTACAAAAATATAAGATCCAATCTTATATTTACTTTTCATAGATTTAGTTTAGGGTTAGTTTAGTTAAAGAACCGCCTCTCACAGGGGCGGTTTTTTTTTTATCTTTGCTCTCCAATTTTATTACGTAATGCAAAGATTAGAAGAAATACTCACAAATGCAGTAATCCGGGGTGTTAGTGAACTCTGGCAGACAAAAATTACAGAACCGCTGGTTCAGATTCAACGGACCAGGAGAGAAATTGAGGGAGATCTTACTGTAGTAGTATTTCCATTTGTCAGGCTGGCTGGTAAATCGCCGGAAGAGACCGCCGAAGCCCTGGGTAAATATCTTTCGGGTACTCTGGAAGAAATCAGTAATTTCAATGTTATAAAAGGGTTTCTTAATCTCACTGTTTCGGAATCTTTCTGGCTTGAATATATTTCATTCATTGCAGGAGATGATCAGTATGGACTTAGCAAACCAAAAAAGGATGCTCCCACTGTAATGGTTGAGTACTCCAGTCCAAACACCAATAAACCACTTCATCTGGGCCATGTTCGGAATAACCTTCTCGGATATTCCATGTCAAAAATATTGGAAGCTAATGGTTTCCGGGTGATCAAGGTAAACCTTGTAAACGACCGTGGTATACATATCTGTAAATCAATGATTGCCTGGCAACTGTTTGGCAACGGCGAAACACCCGAATCTTCCGGAAAGAAGGGCGATAAACTGGTGGGAGATTATTATGTACGGTTCGACAAGGAGCATAAAAAGCAGGTTGCTGAGCTGATTGCTACCGGCTTGGACAAAAAAGAAGCTGAGGTGGCTGCCCCGATAATGG
>JBBDIE010000177.1:38392-69072 GCA_040880545.1 Bacteroidales bacterium
ACCTCGGTATATATGACCCAGGACGTGGGAACAGCGCATCAGCGATTCTCAGAATATCCCATCGAGAAACATATCTATGTGGTAGGGAATGAGCAGAATTATCATTTTCAGGTACTTCGACTGGTACTTGAAAAGCTGGGGTTTGAATGGTTCGATAAATTGTTCCATCTCTCGTATGGTATGGTGGAACTACCGGAAGGAAAAATGAAATCCAGGGAAGGCACCGTGGTGGATGCCGATGACCTGGTGGATGAGATGATCTCCACCGCAAAACAGATGTCCGATGAACTTGGTAAACTTGGAGAATATAGCCAGGAAGAGAAAGAGAATATCTACCGCCAGGTTGGCCTCGGAGCCTTGAAGTATTTCATCCTGAAGGTGGAGGCAAAAAAGAATATGTTGTTTGACCCCGCGGAATCCATCGATTTTAACGGAAATACCGGACCATTTATCCAATACACGTACGCCCGGATCAGGAGTGTACTGAGGAATAGCGGTACTATTAATGCAGATATTCCGCATATCAGTTTAAATGAGAAAGAGGTCGGGGTGGCCCGACTCATACACGATTTTCCCGATATTGTAAAGACGGCAGGAGAAGAACTGAATCCATCGGTGATCGCCAACTTCATGTACGATGTTGCAAAAGAATTTAACCAGTTCTACCACGACCACAGTATTCTTAATGCAGAGGATAGCGATACCCGGTTATTCAGAATTCACCTTTCCAGGATCATTGGTAATATTCTCGAAAATGGGATGGGGCTGCTTGGAATAGAAGTCCCTGAAAGAATGTAGATACATAGCTGCCAGGTAATAAAGACAAGGCATGCCTTGTCTATGCCTGAACAGTCGAGTCCTCCCTTGTCAATTCCGTGCTGCCTTTAACGTATTAAGCAACAGCGAAACCCGTGTCATAGGCCCTACACCACCAGGTACCGGAGTGATATAAGCACATTTTGGTGCAACATTTTCATAATCCACATCACCCTTCAGCCTGAAACCGCTTTTTGTTTCGGATGATTCTACCCGCGTGGTTCCTACGTCGATCACCACAGCGCCTTCTTTCACCATATCTTCCTTGATAAACCCGGGAGCACCCAGTGCAGCGATCAGAATATCCGCATTCCGGCACACTGCCGGGAGCTCCTTTGTCCGGCTGTGGGCAACAGTCACCGTAGCATTGATCGCTTTCTGCGACATCAATACACTCAACGGCCTGCCAACTATATTACTCCGGCCAACAATTACACAGTTTTTACCCGATGTTTCTATGTTGTATCGTTTAAGCAATTCAACTATTCCATAGGGTGTTGCACTGACGAATGCAGGAAGTCCGATAACCGTTTTACCCACATTTACTGGATGAAATCCATCCACATCCTTCGATGGATCTATCGCTTCAATGATTTTCTGCTCAGAGATATGTTCCGGCAGGGGCAGTTGCACGATGAATCCATCCAGCTCCGTATCGGCATTCAACATTACAATACGATTTAGCAGCTCCTCTTCTGTTACATCGTCCTCATATCTTACCAGGCTGGAGGTAAATCCAACTTCCTCGCAATCCTTGATCTTAAATGCCACATAGGTCTCACTTCCACCATCATGCCCGACCAGTACCGCTGCCAGGTGCGGGGCCCTGTTGCCTTGTTTAACCAATTCTTTAACTTCCCTGGCAATTTCTTCCTTGATCGTTTTTGCTGTGGCTTTTCCGTCAATTATCTGCATGTTGAATTGTATTGATTTTATCCTTTTCTTGACATGTTGGAGAGTGCCTGGCTCATGCCCCTGCCTTTACCTGAACTCATCATGCGCATCATCTTGCGTGTTTCACTGAACTGCTTTACCAGCCTGTTAATTTCAGAGACTGTGGTTCCGCTTCCATCGGCTATTCTTGCACGTCTGCTTCCATTGAGCATTTTTGGATCCGTACGCTCCTCAGGCGTCATGGAGTTAATGATTGCTTCAATCCCCTTGAATGCATCATCATCAATATCGAGATTTTTAATGGCTTTCCCCATTCCAGGCACCATCGACATCAGGTCCTTCACATTACCCATCTTTTTGATCTGTTGAATTTGCGCCATGAAATCATTCAGATCAAATGTATTTTTCGCCAGCTTCTTCTGCATTTTCCTGGCCTCATCCACATCATACTGTTCCTGCGCTTTCTCAACCAGGGAAACAATATCACCCATACCCAGTATCCTGTCGGCCATTCTTGACGGATGAAACAGATCCAGTGCATCCATTTTCTCTCCGGTTCCGATGAATTTAATGGGCTTATTGACTACCGATTTTATGGAAAGTGCTGCACCTCCTCGTGTGTCACCATCGAGCTTTGTGAGTACCACACCATTGAAATCCAGCCGGTTATTAAATTCGAGGGCAGTATTAACTGCATCCTGACCGGTCATGGAGTCAACCACAAACAGTATCTCATGGGGATTTACGGCATCTTTGATTGCCTTTATCTCCTTCATCATCTCCTCGTCAATAGCCAATCGTCCGGCTGTATCGATGATCACTGAACTGATGCCCGCTTCCCTCGCTGCTTTGATGGCTGCCTTGGCAATCTTCACCGGGTTTTTATTCTCCACTTCACTGAATACTTCAACACCGGTCTGTTCTCCAAGAACTTTCAATTGCTCAATCGCTGCAGGCCTGTAAACGTCACATGCAACCAGCATCGGATTTAGCCCTTTCTTAGTTTTCAGGTAATTGGCCAGTTTGGCAGAAAATGTAGTTTTACCCGAACCCTGTAAACCTGCTATCAGGATCACATTGGGCTTCCCCTGGGTTTCGATTGAGGCACTTTCGGTCCCCATTAATTCAGCCAGCCTGTCATGGACAATCTTAACCATCATCTGGTTCGGCTTGATCGAAGTAAGTATCTTCTGGCCAAGTGCCTGCTCTTTCACCTCATCGGTAAATTGTTTGGCAATCTTAAAATTCACATCTGCATCAAGCAAAGCTCTTCGTACATCCTTGAGCGTCTCTGCAACATTGACTTCCGTGATTCTACCTTCTCCCTTTAACAGCTTAAAGGACTGTTCTAATCTATCTGATAAACTTTCAAACATAGCTCCTCAATTTTCAGCCACAAAAGTATAGAAAATTAACATAAGATTAAAACGGTATATCTGTCAGTTACCTGTACCATACGAAATATGTTGCCAATGAATATTTGTTATTTATTTATGGTACCAGAAAGACATCATGGACAAAGCACAATTGTACAACTTTTATATAATACCATAAAAAAGCGGCTTCATGGAATCCCCATGAAGCCGCCTGATAGTTAGTAGTTAGTAAAGAGTCTGTCATTAAAGTAGCGTGTCTGGATCAGAATGTTCATTTGCAAAGCATAATGCAAAACCGAGTGCAACGAGCTCACGAATACCGATGAAAATAAACTTTCATGAGTATATCGGACATGAAGGACAGACACTGGTCTAGTCCGAATCGGACACCGGTATACTGCCTATCTGATGGATATCATTGATATCGCTGTAATCATAAATGTAGAATCCGCTGTCACCTATGGTAAAGAGGAAATTGTTTACCGGAATTACATCTGTCGCTCTGATATCTGTAAACTCAGAAAGTTTGTTACTGGTAATCGTCATTGGGTCAGTGGCATCGTAAACCACCAATCCGTTGTCTCCCTGGCAAATAAATAAAATGTTGTCTGCAATTCCGAGTCCATAGGGTTCATTCATTCCATAAGATGCTATTAATTGGGGATGGTACTTGTCGGAGACATTGATTACTTCCAGCAGATCAGCGGTACCTCCGCACATATTTCCTGAACGCAAGGTAACATATGCCAGATTACCGCTTACAACCACGGGGTCGCAACTGGTAATATGACTATACACCGACGTGGTAAACGGACTTTTGGGATCCTGGAGACTTAGAATATACAATCCGTTGGTTGCTCCCAGGTACATGTAACCTTCATAGATAAACATAGTTTCAAGTCCCCAGCCCACATACTTTTCATAGATCAATTCCGGTGATTCGGTATCACTGATATCCAACACTTTCAGTTGATATGTTTCCTGAAGCATGTAGAGGTAATTATCATATGTAAGAAAACGGGCCATGGAACCGCCAATTCCATAGGCAGATCCGCCTGCACCTCCACCAACAGAAGATCCCATGTTGCTACGAAATGAATCTGAACTATATTCCCAAAAAATGGGCCAGGGGTAAGGATTTTTCTGAATCTCCTGTGTGTGTTCCTTTACCTCCCAACCGGTTACAACACCTTCATCTTCATCTATAATGGCCAGGGGATAATCAGAATCATAAGGGGGGAGGGTATATGCCAAAACATCTTCTATCCGCTTAACCTCTTTTGCTGCACCAGGATCTGAAATATCGATCATCACAAGGTCCGTATAACTGTCAAGATACAGTATACTGTCCTTGATTGCCATATCGATGTTACCCGGTACCGGAATGAAACCAATGGATTCAGGAGAGGATGGGTCGGTAATGTCGATCACATGTACCCCCTCCATGAACTCATTGATAAAAATGTAATTGTCCTTAAAAAATATTTTTCCCGGTTTGGTTATGGCAGCCGGTTCCTCCACACCGATCGATTTTCTAAGTTCATCATAGGAGAGGTATACAGGAACATTCGCGGTGAATGTTTGAAAAGTCCTATCCTCACATGATGAGACTGTTAATAGGATCAGGGCCATGAGGACGGGGATGAATATTTTCGTTTTCATTTGTTGAATATTTCTAATAAAGATGCAGTATCCGGTTTGCAGGTTGCGTTCATACGCAACCCAATGAATATTATTTCCATCTTAGGGTAAATTCACTTAACCTGATAACCTGAAAATTATGTTTAAAAGAGTATTTCTGACATGCATAGTCGCCCTGGTAACAGCCACAATTATCAATGCGCAAAAAACCGACCAGGTGGTTTTAAAAAACGGATCCATTGTTCGGGGTAATATTGTTAAAATAGTTCCCGACGGCAATGTCACAATAGATGACCATGCTGGCAATACATGGGTTTTTCCCATGACCGACGTGGATAATATTACAGAAACCGATGAACCGGCCAACTATGGTGCATTAACTATTCCGGGCGAATGGGTAAACATGAGTACCATTGGATTTTTGATCGGGTCACAAAACAGTGACTATATTGCACCATTCAGCATGCAGACATCGTTTGGATACATGGCCGGCAACGGAGTCTATACCGGAGTTCTCCTGGGTATGGAATTTCTTAATATAAACTATATCCCAGTAATGGCCGACTTCCAGTATGCACTGGGACAAGGCGATGTGGTTCCTTTTCTGCTTGCGCGGGGAGGATATACCATTCCCACAAAATTCAACAAGGAATATTACAATACTAATATTGCTTACACAGGCGGATTTACTGGAGCCATTGGAATGGGACTGAAGATCACAAGCAGGGAGAATTTCGCCTGGGATGTGAGTGTTCTATACCGGTATATGCAAATTAATTATAGCGAAACATACGACTGGCAGCCTTACGAAAGAATAATGAAAGACATATATAACAGGATTGAATTCCGGTTAGGTTTTTACCTGGGCATGTGATAAAACCTGTTAATAACTACACTTCTCACTTTCTTGCATTTTCAACCAATCCTGCTAAATTTGTATAGATGGTTGATAAATAGTATTAAAGATTTTTCTTATTTGTATTCCGTAACGGAAGCCGAAAAAGGAATAAAAACGCTTTCCAACCATATATTCATAGCTTTATTTTATCTTTGCAGATTCTAATGGTATTGATTGATGAGTGAGAAAAATGAGCCGATTTTTGAGAATGAAGAGTTTCTGATTTTACTTCAGAAATATGAGAAGATGAGGAGCAGTGAGCATTCCACATTTTTTGATGTGGAGGAGTTCGAACAGATCATAGACTATTACCTTGATGAATTTCTGTATGACCAGGCTGCTGAAGCGGCCAGGCTGGGTTCTGTCCAGCATCCGGCATCTGTGGAGATCAAATACAAGGTGGTCCATGTTTACCTGGAACAGGGGATGGGAAAACAGGCCCTTGAAATGCTTGAATACATTCCCACCTGGGAACATTCTAATTCTGAATTTTATTACCTGAAAGGAACAGCACAATGTCTTTCGGGAAAAATTCATGATGCTGAGAGAAGTTTCGACAAAGGACTTTCCATTTCCACTGAGGATAATTTTGAAGCTTTACTGAATATTGCTATTGCATTTGAAAATGCCAGACAATACAGGCATGCCATCAAGTATTTGGAAATGGCACATGAAATCAGTCCGGAATATCTGTCTGTTATTTATGATCTGGGGTACTTCAATGAACGCATCGACAAATACAAGAAGAGTGTGGAGTATTACCAGGAATACCTTGACCAGGATCCCTTTTCGGAGAATGTATGGTATAATCTGGGTGTGGCCTATTTTCAGTTGGAACTGCCATACAAAGCATTAGAGGCATACGAATACTCACTGGCCCTTAACCCGGATTACGCTTCGGCCTATTTTAATAAGGCAAATACCTATAGTGGTCTTGGATTATATGAAAAAGCGATCGAAACGATATCAGAATTCCTGGAAATTGAACCAGATAATGAACATGCCTTAATTTTCCTGGGTGACACCTATGAGCAGACCAATCAGTACAGTAAAGCATTGACTATCTATAAAAAAGTTATTGAGTTGGACAATACAGACAGTGAAGGCTGGTTTGGAGCCGGAATGGTGCATTACCAGCTGAATAATTATGATGAAGCAACTATTTACCTGCTCAAAGCCCTTGAATTTGATAACCAGAATACTGATTACTGGATCAACCTGGGATATGTGTATGAAGAGTCGGACCGCAAGGAAGAGGCAGTGAAGTGCTTCCGGCAGGTGGTGAAGATCGATAAAACGGATCACGAGGGTTGGCTCTTACTAAGCGGTGTACTGCTAAACCTCGACGCACTTGATGATGCCTTGATCGTTCTCAGACTGGCAATTACAGAATTTCCTGAAAACGAAATGCTGGCTATCAAAATGGCAGAGTGTCAATATAAACTGGATAATTTCCGTCCCGGGTTGAAATTCCTTGCTCAGGCACTTGCGGTGGATGCTGACCTGCTTCCGGATTTTCTGGAAAAAATGGGGAAAAAGGTACTTGACAAACCAACGCTGGACCTCATTCGTAAATACAAAGTATAGAATTGCTTCACATCCCAGGTATATGGCAACATACCACAGGATTTAGTCTGAATCTCGGGAAGAAAACTCCTAATACATATTCTTGCATGCACTAGGTAGGTCTGCTGAAAAAGTCTATCATACTGATAATAAATATATTTCATGTTTTTCAGCAGACCCTAGGTAAGAAGGTTTGCCTTATCGCTGATTACCCGGTGGGGTAAATGAATCCCCTGCCATTGATGGATGAACTGATATATTTCATCACGGTTAATTACTTCACTTACAATAATCAGTGCAGGGGTTAATATTTCCTGCCTGGTGCAGAAACAGGAAAGCGTACCGTTTTTTACAACCTGGCCGGGAAGTGAAACATTGCTGACAACAACAACTGGTGTCTCAGGATCTTTCCCCGAACTGATCAGGATAGCGCATAGTTTATCCAGGTTGTGCGCACCCATATAGATCACCAGGGTGTCGGCCTCCGGAATCTTGACATTCTCGGTATTGTGCCCTGAAATAAAAGCAACCGAAGACGATATCGCCCGCATGGTCAGGGGTATCCCTGTGGCAGCAGAAACCGCAGATGCAGTAGTAACCCCGGGAATTACTTCCACCCGTACAAACCGCTCCCGTAAATAGCGTATTTCTTCACCCAATCTGCCAAATATTGATGGATCTCCCCCCTTTAATCTTACTGTATTTTTACCTTCGGTTACTGCATTGTACAACAGCTGGTTTATCTCTTCCTGCGATTTGGTGTGGTTGTCCTTACGCTTTCCGACACGTACTTTCCTGCAGGAAAAATTATCCAGATAACTGCTGTCCAGCAAATCATCGTAAAAAATAATATCAGCATCCTGCAGCGCCCGCTCTCCTTTAATGGTCAGATATTCCGGATCTCCCGGCCCAAATCCCACAACAACCAGTTTTCCATAATTTTTCCGAATATCAAGATAACTGAGATCATGGTAAAGTATGCGGTCTCCGGTTCTGCCAATCACAACCACTTTATCATCCAGCGGATTTATTGCGATTTTTTCCACTTCGAATTGTTTGGTATGTTCCAGTTCCGCCAGGATAAAAACAGTTAAACCCTCCGGTATCGGACAGGGGAGAGCATTGGCAGACAATACTGCAATATCGCCCTCTTTTTTTAATACCGCGTTGATGCTGTTCCTGACATCCGGCAACTGCTCCCTCGATTCATTCAACGCAACATTCCCGTTCAAATTCCTCATATTACCCGCTAATAACACCCTGAAATCAATATGGGAAAGATGACGTATAATTTCTGTTGTCAATTTTTTCGACAGTCTGCTATCCTCCGAAATAATAATTAATTTATCTGACATAACTTACTTATTAAAAATTAAACCTATTGCTGGGCAGGAAAACTTTTCTTCGTAATTATAATCAGAGGCCTGCCGAACCATTATCTATCAGGTCTCTGATCCGGTTCCTCCACCTGATGGAACTGCGAACATCTTTCCCGTTGGAGCTTACTGCAACGGTCATGTTGCCCTGTTTGTATATAGCAGGAGAGATAAAGTCACAAAGACCCGGGTTGTCAACTACATTCACTAAGATTCCTTTTTCATTGCAGTCATCTTTAATCTGTTGATTGGTTATTTTAATATTGGTACAGGCATATACCAGGAACGATCCGTCCAGATCGCTTTTTTCGTATGCTTTGTATATTATGTGGTATGGGTATTCCTTCACAACATCATCGGCTTCAATGGTTACTATAATAATCTTATCTGTAAACCGTTTCAGGGAGGTGATTTTCTCCAGGGCTACTTTTCCTCCGCCGATAAGTAAAATTTGCTTATCTGTTATATCAATAGATACTGGTAAAAACATAAGGTTAAATTCAGATTTCAAATATTAATAAATGGTAATGAACCGTGCTGGCAAAACAATTCTTGTCTCTGTAATATCAGGCAGTAATTGGTATCTGGTCAGTTACATAGGCTTTTCTCCATGTAAAATCACCAAAGGTTTCCTGCTCCTTTCGCCCGGTTGCATAGGCTTTAAACAGAACTTCCAGTTCTTTGAGGATTTCCGGCTCTTTCAGCATCTCCTTATATAACCTGTTTAACCGCGATCCCTCCCTGTTACCACCCAGGTACATGTTATACACTCCAGGTGCTCTGCCTACAAAGGCGATTTCTGCATTGTAGGGCCGCGCGCAACCATTGGGGCAACCGGTCATGCGAAGACTTATTTCATCCTTTTCAATCCCGTTGGCCAGGGTGATTTTGTCTATTTTATCGATCAGCCCGGGCAGATATCTTTCAGCTTCAGCAAATGCCAAAGGACAAGTATTCAGCGCCACACAAGCCAGTGAATACTTCCGTAATGCTGAATGATTGTCATTGGAGATTTCGTATTCTGATAGTATTGCATCAATAATTGGTTTATTTTGATCAATTACATTTCCCAGGATCAGGTTCTGGTTTCCCGATAATCTGAAATCACATATCGCTTTCTCCGCAATCTTCCTGACACATGTCTTAAGCCTGAAGTTCGCTGTATCCCGAATTCTGCCGTTTTCAATGAACAGGCCAAAATGCCAGTTGCCTGCTGTATCTTTTCCCCAACCATATACATCCTGGTTTGATTTGAATGTATAAGGCTTTTCCGGAAGCAGCTTTATATTACTTCTGGTCTCCAGGGCATTGGTGAACCAGTCAATTCCTTTATTGTCAATGGTATATTTCAAACGGGCTATTTTCCTGTCTTCCCGGTTTCCGAAATCACGCTGGATCAGTACGACCGATTCTACTACTTTGGTAATATTTCCTGGTTCAACAAAACCGATGATGGTTCCAAGTCTCGGATAGGTTCGTTCATCACCGATGGTATTTCCCATGCCTCCACCAACTGCTATATTGAATCCAGCCAGTTTACCATTTTCTTCTATGGCAATCAGGCCAATATCATTGGTAAAAATGTCCGTATCATTAAAGGGAGGAATTACCAGGGCAATCTTGAATTTCCGGGGTAGATAATGTTTGGTATATAGTGGCTCGGTTTCCGCTGCAGGTTCGCCACCTGCTACAAGTTGTTTGTCGAGCCATATTTCATGGTATGCAGGTGATTGTGGCGTAAGATGTCTGCTGATCTGATGTGTAATATCATTGACTTCCGCATGAATATCGGCGTTTAACGGATTGGGACTGCACATCACGTTTCTGTTAACATCTCCGCAGGCAGAGATGGTGTCAAGGAGTGAATCATTGATTTTTTTAATAGAATCTTTAAGATTCGCTTTTAGTATTCCATGAAACTGAAATGCCTGCCTGGTGGTGAGCTTAACTGTGCCGTTCCCGTATTCGTCGGAAATACGATCCATGGCCAACCACTGTTCTGAAGTTGAAATTCCTCCCGGAACCCGCACCCTTGCCATGAAGATAAAATAGGGTTCCAGCTTCTGTTGCTTGCGTTCCGATCCAAGTTCGCGATCAGTTTGCTGATAAATTCCATGGAATTTCAACAGCTGTGTATCGTCTTCGGCAACGGCACCTGTTATACGGTCAATCAAACTCTCATTAATCGTTCCCCGAAGGTAATTACTGTCGGCTTTGATCTTTTCTACCCCGACCGCTTTTTCGGGGTTATTTCTTATATCATCCAGTGTATTCATAACTATATAGGTTAATTGATTAGATATTTGCCCCGGTCTTTTAATAGACATCCTCCTGGAATCTCCGGGTTTTTCTTAGCTCCTGAAAATATTGTTCTGACTCTTCATTGGTCATTTTCCCCTCCTTTTTAATTAGCCTGAGCAGGGAAGTCTTCACATCCTTTGCCATGTTATGCTGATCCCCACACAGGTAAAAATATGCTCCGTTTTCCAGCCAGTAGAATAGCTCGCTTCCATTTTCTTCCAACCGGTGCTGTACATACACCTTGTATTCCTGGTCCCGGGAAAATGCCACATCCATTTTAGTGAGAACACCCTTTTTCAGGAATTTTTGAAATTCAATCTGATAGAGAAAATCGGTTTTGAAATGCTGATCCCCAAAAAAGAGCCAGCTCTTACCATGGTTTTCTGCCAGTTCCCGTTCCTGCAGAAACGCCCTGAATGGTGCCACGCCCGTTCCTGGTCCCACCATAATTACAGGTGTGGAAGGATCTTCTGGCAACCGGAAGCTTTCGTTCCTGTCCACGTAGATGGCTACTTTCTCATCCACCGCTACTTTATCTGCAATCAAGGTGGATCCAAGACCATTGTGAATCCGGCCATTGCGCGTATACCTTACGGCACAGATGGTCAGATGTACCTCCTCCGGATTGGCTCGATAACTGGAGGCCACCGAATAGAGCCTGGGCTGTTTGTTTCGTAATATGGAAACCAACTCATTCGCACTGATTATGGAAGAAAATTCATGCAACAGGTCCAGCAAATCCCGCCCATACAAAAAGTCGTTCAGATAATCCTGGTCATCCAGGATCATATCCAGTCTGTCATGCAAAAGGTACCTGGAATAATTTTCAAGCACCTTACGGGTAAGTGTGGAAATTTCATAATCATTGATTAAAGCCTCCCTGACACTTTTTTCGCTTTGGCCCGCTTTAATTTTGGTATCAGACCTGATGGATGTTTTTTCAAGGATGGCATCCACAAGTTTTTCATCATTTGATGTAATTATACCTATGGAATCACCTGGTTCATAAATTAATCCCGAATCTTCAATAGATAATTCCACATGCCAGGTCTCCTTTTCCGAACCCCTGCCATTCAAAATAAATTTATCCAGTAGTACAGCTTCATAAGGCTTTTTCGCGCTGAATTCAGTGGCTAATGGAGATGTTGTCGCCTTAATAGTTGCAGAATCAACCTCATCTGCTCCTAATTTATCCCTGAAAATTTCCATCACTTGCTCATACCACGACTGCGCATCCTCCTGGTAATCAAGGTCGCAATCCACCCGGTCAAACAAGGGCGTGGCTCCAAGGTTTCGCAACCGCTCGTCAAAATCCTTGCCGATCTTACAGTAATGCTGGTAACTGCTGTCTCCCAAAGCAAGCACCGCATATTGCAGATTTTCCAGCGACGGTGCTTTATTACTCATCAGAAAGTTGTACAACTCTTCAGCTGGCAGAGGCGGGTCGCCCTCTCCGTCGGTGCTCACCACAATCAGAAGATTCTTCTCCTTTTTAAGATTCTTCTTGTTATAGTCATTCATGTCCGCCAACTCACTGGTAATCCCAAGTGAAGTTGCGAATCGATGTGCTTCTGAAGCGACCCCTTTTGAATTCCCTGTGCGGGAACCATACAAAATTTTTAGTTTTTCTGTTACTGTTTTTGTAACCTGCTCTTCCCGCGCTGCTTCGGAGGGTACAGTGGCAGGTTCTGTGCCAGACATATTAAATCCTGTCAGATATCCTCCAAGCCAAATGCCCTGCGGAGGAGTCAGACTTTCGAGTAGCTTGTTCAGTAACTTTTGCTGCTTTTCATCAAATAAGATGTCGTTGAGTTTCTTTTCCATGGATGTGTGATCGTTAATCTGAACCGGATGACCCGGGGTGACTGTTTTTTTCATAAAAAAAGCCCTTCACATTCAGTTGTGAAGGGCTTCCATTATATGGTTATATATTCTCTGTTATTCATTCAGAACCATAAGACGTGCCTTCACATATCCTGTACACATGCAACACATACACATCAGCATATTCATATTGTGAAGAAATCTTACCATCCTGCTATTTTAGTTTAAATGATTGCCCAAATATAGGAACTATTTTATTTTCATGTTAAAAAACATCCCGATTTTTTCATTCTAAATTGCATTTACTTGCAAACTCCTGAATAGTTACTATTTTCGTCACTCTTTTAAAATAAGGTACCTGTTTGTTACGACGTTAACCATGTTACAGAATGCTTTTAACTATGAAAATGCAGCAAATTAGTGCGGTTTCATGAAACATGAGTCGACTTGAATCAATTGTACCCATGCCATGTTATTGAAAAAAAGCAGTAATTTAGATTCAGATAAAGAGCTAAACACAATAGTTTTCATGATTCAATCAGGATTTTGTTTTTATAAGTGATTTTAGAATTACAGAATTAACTGACTGACGCTAAATAATTCCAACAAAATGAATTTTGATATTTCTTTTATTCCGGAGAGAACTGTTCAGCCCAGGGAGACCGGTCTTACCATGATGATGGACAAAGGTTTGAGCTTACGTGAAGCAGAAAATTTTTGTGAATCAAGTGCTGCCTTTACAGACCTCGTGAAATTTGGCTTTGGTACTGCATTGATAACCAACAACCTGGCTGAAAAGATCAGGATATACCGCCAGGCAGGTGTTGAGCCCTATTTCGGGGGTACACTATTTGAAATGTTTGCTGCGAGGAATAAAATTGAGGATTACAAAAGATTTGTGGATAAATTCGATATACATACTGTGGAGGTATCCGATGGATCAATGAAAATTGAACCTGCTGAGAAGGTGGAGATGATCCGGAAACTGGCGCCTGAAAAGCGGGTGTTATCGGAAGTAGGATCAAAAGTGAAGGATGTGGTACTAACCAATGAAGAGTGGGTGTTTCACATGAAGAACGAACTGGATGCCGGGGCCTGGAAGGTGATAGCTGAGGCGAGAGAGTCCGGAACCATAGGGATCTATGATGCAAACGGATGTGCCAACAGTCTGCTGATTGAAGATATCATGAAAGAAATTTCGGTGGACGATGTATTGTGGGAAGCGCCGGTAAAATCGCAACAGGTCATGTTTATTCAACTGGTTGGTCACAATGTGAATTTAGGAAATATTGCCCCCCATGAGGTAATCTCTCTTGAAGCACTGCGTTGTGGTTTGCGGGGGGATACATTGTTTGATTTTCTGCCAGAGGAATTCCAGGATAAAAGATTGTAACAAATTTTTTTCAAAAAAGATAATTACCCCGATTCGGGAAAAAACACGCAGACAAAACTACCGGTAATGGTGATGCCTGGTATTTTTATACCTTACCGGATGAATTTTGAAATTTAGTAAATGCATTACAGAACTGTATTTTTTATGAAGAAAGAGTTAAAGCATTACCTGCTTATTATGTTAAAAGGATTGGGAATGGGGGCCGCCGATGTGGTACCCGGTGTTTCCGGGGGAACAATTGCATTTATAACCGGGATTTATGAAGAGCTGATCCATTCCATTAAGTCCATCGATATGGGAGCAGTGAAACTGTTTTTTTCAGGTAATTGGGGCTCTTTCTGGAAACATATCAATGGGAATTTTTTGTTGGCAGTTTTTGCAGGGATCGCTGTAGCCGTTATTTCACTGGCAAAAATACTGGAACATCTCCTTGAATCCCAGCCGGTTCTGATCTGGTCATTTTTCTTTGGGCTGATCCTTGTCTCTTCATTTGTAGTGGCAAAAAGGATCAAAGTGTGGGACTATGCCAGACTAATGGTACTGGTTTCAGGGATCGCTGCTGCATTTTATATAACCAGTATAACACCTGCAGAGACCTCAAATGCATTCTGGTTTGTCTTACTATCGGGAGTACTGGCCAGTTGTGCCATGATCCTGCCGGGGATTTCCGGAAGCTTTATCCTGTTACTGCTGGGAAAATATGAATTTGCACTGAATGCTGTGAATGAAGTGGATATCATTTCATTGTTGTTACTTGGTACCGGAGCCGTAATCGGATTACTGAGCCTGTCCAGGGTATTGTCCTGGCTTTTCAGGAAATTCCACGATATTACAGTGGCATTACTTGCCGGATTTATGATCGGATCCCTGAACAAGATCTGGCCCTGGAAGGAAACAATCAGGACAGTTGTCATGGAGGGAGTGGAAAAACCACTTATGCAGAAAAATATACTTCCCTCATTCGGACAAAAAGATGATCAGCTGATTGCGGCTATTTTAATGATGCTGCTGGGAATTGGCCTGATCCTGCTTTTTGAACTGGCTTTTAAGCGGAAAGAGATCAATTAATACAACATTGATTTTTGGTTCTTAGCTGAAAGATTGCTTATTTGTACCTGATTTCACCAGTACCAGATGAGGGTTTTATTTTAATTTATGATCATGAGAAAATTCGGACTGATCGGATATCCGTTGGGGCATTCCTTTTCGAAGGAGTATTTTTCGAATAAATTTGAGCGGGAAGGTATTGAAGATGTGGTATACGATAATTACCCCATCAATGATATAGCAGAATTTGAGCCACTTTATAAAAATGACCCTGAACTGAGTGGGCTGAATGTTACCATTCCATATAAAGAAAGTGTAATTCCATATCTGGACGTACTGAGCGAGGATGCCAGGAATATTGGAGCGGTGAATACCATCTGTCTCTGTACGAAAACCGGCAGACTTGTAAAAGTTGGCCACAATACCGATGCACTCGGGTTCAGGAAGTCGTTGGAAGAAAAATTATTGGTAATGCCGGAGAAAGCACTGGTACTGGGTACCGGTGGGGCATCAAAAGCTGTGGTGTATGTGCTGCAGGATCTGGGTATAAAGGTTACCAGCGTTTCAAGTTCCGGCAAAGAGGGTGCCATTGGATATGAAGACCTTACCGACAAATTGGTACGGACCTCCAAACTCATTGTCAATACAACGCCGCTGGGAATGCATCCTGATATCGATACTTATCCTGATATTCCTTATGATGCCATAACACCGGAACATTTGATGTACGACCTGGTGTACAATCCCAGGGTAACACGGTTTATGCAGCTTGGGAAGGAGAGGGCAGCCAGTGCGGTAAACGGGGCTGACATGCTTCTTTACCAGGCTGAAGGTGCCTGGGAGATTTGGAACAGGTAATAAAATTGTGAAAGGTCACTACATTATACCCAAGGAGAACCCAGTTAATATATGAAAAACACTTTACGGCTTACCTATTCAGTCAATTCTTACGAAGTAGATCCACTCGGAGCGGCCCGTCTCACAACAATTGCGAATTTCCTGCAGGAAACAGCCTATAAGCATGCTCATTCACTCAACCTGGGATACACCCACCTGAATGAAAATAACAGGGCATGGATATTATCGCGGATGAGAATCCGGATTTTCCAGTACCCGGCGTGGGACGACCAGGTTATCGTTGAAACCTGGCCAAGAGGTGTGGACAAACTGTTTGCTCTGCGTGATTTCAGGATCTATGATACAAATAATCTTGTACTGGCTGAGGCTACCACCTGCTGGTTGATGGTCGACAGCAGTAACCACCGGCCACTCAGGATCCCGCATGATATCATAAAGATTCAGACCCGCTCCGATTCGGTATTCAGTGAAATACCGGGGAAGATTTCGCTTCCGGAAACCATACATATTTATGAAACCAGAATGGTCAGATATTCCGACCTGGACGTGGTGGGCCATGTAAATAACGTCAAGTTTATTGAGTGGTGCACCGATTTAGCCGGACCGGAAAAGTTCCTGGAAAACACGGTTACTGATTTCAGCATCAATTTTATTGGAGAAGCATTACCGGGTGACCAGGTGGAGATCAGTTCATCCGAAATGGCAGACAATATTATATGTATCAGCGGTAAAAATTCAGGATCCGGAAAGGAGTGTTTCAGGGCACAAATGCAACTTCGTAAAATATAAATTTTTTCCGGACAATCAGATTGGTGACATTATCTAATACCCCACTTCCACCAGGCAGAGTCCTTTTGCAGGTACACTCATTCCGGCTTTTCCCCGGTCCTTTGCTTCAACTACTTGCCGGAAACTGTCCAAATCCATTTTTCCTGATCCAATATCCAACATTGTACCAACAATCGACCTAACCATATTCCTTAAAAACCTGTCGGCCCTGATATTAAAATCATACCCGTCTTCATTTTCCTTCCAGGCTGCTTCCATGATCTGGCAGTCGTGGGTCTTAACATCTGTGTGCAGTTTGCTGAAACTGGTGAAGTCAGTATATTCCATCAGAACTTCACAAGCAGCATTCATCATTTGGGTATCCAGCGTACCAAAATAAAAATAACAAAACGGACGAGTGAATACTGGTTTTGTCCTTCGGATGGTGTAGGTATAATGACGGTATTTGGCGGAAAATCGTGCATGCAATGATTCATCCACGGGCCGGATAGTATAGATAACAATATCTTTGGGTAAAATGCTGTTCAGCCTGAATGTCAGGTCTTTCAGCTGACCAATATCGTTGCGGATACTGTCAAAATGAGCAGTATAACTGGAGGCATGAACTCCGGTATCGGTTCTTCCGCATCCTGTCAGGGCAATTTCCTGCTTCATTAACGTAGTAAAAGACTCCTCCAACGTCTGTTGCACTGTTACGGCATTTGGCTGTACCTGCCAACCGTGATAGTTGGTTCCATCGTATGCCAGTTCAACAAAATATCTTGTCATCTGCTAATTTTTTGGTATTTACTCATACGTTTTCTCTGCATTCACCAAAGATACTACCACCTTAACAATTTTTAACATCATTGCCGGAGGAATTGCCATGTACTCGGTTATTTTTGTATTCCATAAAAATGGAGATATTTAACAATTAACTAATTGTATGGTATGAGCGATTCTGTAAATATTAAAGAGCTAAATGAGAAGATCAGGCAGGAGAGTGAATTCGTCGACCTGGTAACCATGGAGATGCACAAGGTAATTGTGGGCCAGAAAAATTTGATTGAACGATTACTGATCGGGTTACTGTCTGACGGACATATATTGCTTGAAGGAGTACCTGGACTGGCAAAAACATTGGCTATCAGTACATTGTCAGATATAGTCGATGCAAAATTCAGCAGAATTCAGTTTACGCCCGACCTGTTACCGGCCGATCTTCTGGGTACTATGATTTACAGTCAGAAAAAGGAGGAATTCGTAGTTAAGAAAGGGCCTATCTTTGCCAACCTGATCCTTGCTGATGAGATTAACAGGTCGCCTGCCAAGGTTCAGTCTGCTTTACTGGAAGCCATGCAGGAAAAGCAGGTCACCATCGGTGAACAGACCTATCCACTTGAAAGACCATTTCTGGTGTTGGCCACCCAGAATCCCATTGAACAGGAGGGAACATATCCACTTCCAGAAGCTCAGGTCGACAGGTTCATGTTGAAAGTGGTGGTTGGGTATCCAGGGAAAGAGGAGGAGCGGATGATCGTACGTGAAAACCTTGGAAAATCATTTCCTTCTGCAAATACCATATTGAAACCTGCAGAAATTCTGAAAGCCAGGGAAGTGGTGAAGGAGGTCTATATGGACGAAAAGATTGAAAACTATATTCTTGATATAGTTTTTGCAACGCGGTACCCCGACCAGGCAGGACTGGCACAATATATGTCTATGATACAGTACGGCGGATCGCCCCGTGCAAGTATTAACCTGGCGAAAGCGGCGAAGGCCTACGCATTTATAAAGCGACGGGGGTATGTGGTGCCTGAAGATGTAAGGGCAGTTTGTCATGATGTGTTGAGACACAGGATTGGTCTGACCTATGAGGCAGAAGCAGAAAACATTACCGCTGAACACATCGTTTCTGAGATTATGAATAATGTAGAGGTGCCTTAAAGATGTTGCTTAGAGCCATCATATCGATTTTATTTTTCGCTCTGCCAGCTTCCCTGCAGGCCGTGGAAAAGCCATTGATTGGAATGTCAAAGGAGCATGTGAAAACTGAGATGAGATCAGAATATAAAATGTTTTCACCTGATAACAGTGTCACAAAACAACATTTCAATTACCTGAAATACGTCAACGGAAGACGCACCATTACCTGGATTATCTATTTTTCTGATCAAGATATTTGCACTACCACAAAAAAAGTGTGTGACTACTCAGAATATGATTCGGTTCTTGAGGAAATCAATAACAAATACCGGAAGGTTGGGAACCATGAATGGGAATATGATTCGGAAGACAGGACATATACTGTGAAGCTTGTTGAAGAGGATTGGTATTTTACAATACGGGAAAGATTGAAAGTTAACCGGAAATGAATTTGTGAAAGCCGTGAAAGAACGTTCAGAACTGATTAAAAAAGTAAGGAAAATTGAGATCAAATCACGTGGTCTTACCCAGCAGGTTTTTGCAGGGCAGTATCACAGTGCATTTAAAGGGAAGGGGATGACATTTTCTGAAGTGCGTGAATATCAGTATGGGGACGATATCAGGGCAATCGACTGGAATGTTACGGCCCGCTTTAACCATCCGTACATCAAAGTTCATGAGGAAGAACGCGAGCTCACGGTAATGCTGTTGATCGATGTGAGTGGATCGGGGGATTACGGGACAAGGAAACAACTAAAAAAAGATCTGATCACCGAGGTGGCGGCCGTTTTGTCATTTTCAGCCATTGACAACAACGATAAAATCGGAGTGATTCTGTTCAGCGATCATGTGGAAAAATTTATCCCTCCCCAAAAAGGAAGAAAACACATCTTGAGGATTATAAGCGAATTGCTTGAATTCACGCCTCAGAATAGTGGTACAGACATTTCCGAAAGCCTCAGGTACCTTACCAACGCGATTAAGAAAAGATGTACCGCATTCCTGATCTCCGATTTCCGGGATACCGGTTATGCACGATCACTTCAGATTGCCAATAACAAGCATGATATAGTTGCCCTTCATGTTTCCGACAGACGGGAGCGTGAATTGCCCAGGGTAGGACTCATCAGGGTAAAGGATAATGAAACAGGCAGGGAACGCTGGATTGATACAGGGATGAAACGGGTGCGGGAAGAATATGCGATGCAATGGCAAAGTCACCAGGAAATGATGAACGATATTTTTAAGAAATCGGGTGTCGATGTGGTGAACCTGGAAACTGGAAGCGATTATGTGAAACCTTTGATCAAATTATTTAAACGGAGGGGACATTAATGGGAAAAACAGATACGATAATGTTGTTCTTATGGCTGCTGGCTATCCCTGTGGCCGGACAGATTGTTACAGTAAAATCAACTTTTGGGAAAGATTCGGTCAGCTTGGGTGAACAGTTTATTTACAGCATTACAGTGGAGTCGGAAAATGAAGTCATGGTTGGTTTGCCTACCTATACAGATACACTTTCAAAACAGATCGAAATTCTTGAAAGTTCAGGTACCGACACCATATATATAGACAACAAAAGAAGAATTACAAAAAAATTCCTGGTTACAAGTTTCGAACCAGGCTGGAACACTGTTCCGCCACAACCAGTAACATTTACCAGTGGGGAATTAAGAGATACTGTTTACACCACTGCATTATTGCTTACCGTACTTTCTCCTGAGGTGGATACCACCCAGGCCATTAAGCCAATAAAACCACCGGTTTATACCCCGGTTTCCCTGGCCGAAATCATGCCCTGGGCATTTCTGGGAGCAGGAGGTTTCTTGTTACTTACACTGATCGCGGCATTGATCTGGATCTATATTCAGAAGCAGAAGAACCCGGAGGTGTTTGCTTCGAAGCCAATGGAACCTGCCCACATGGTGGCATTGCGTGAACTTGAATTGCTGAGAAAAGAAAATTTACCTGGAAATGGTATGGTGAAGGAATACTATTCACGTCTGACCCAGATCATTCGGGTATACATCGCCAGCCATTTTAGTATTCATGCCATGGAAAGTACATCGTCGGAAATCCTGGAGGCCTTTGCTATTCAATTTGGCGGGGACCATCAACTCATCGAATCGCTTAATAAATTACTGATGTTGGCGGATCTGGTGAAATTTGCAAAGGAGGATCCAACCAGGGAAGAAAATGATTATCACCTTGAAAAGGCAGTGGACTTTGTGGTGAAAACATATAGTATGTTTGCCACCGAAGATGAAAATGAACAGGGGGATATGGAAGAAAAAAGCCATGTTGAACGGCTAAAACTGGAAGAGAATCATGGATAATATAGTCTTTGCAAATCCCGGTTTTTTCTACCTGTTTATCATTGTTGTTCTGATGGTAGCCTGGTATGTGATCAGGGGTGGGAAAGCAACCGCAACAATATCCGTATCCGGTTTTGAAGGTTTTAGCGATAAATCGGCAGGAATTAAATCCTATCTGAGGCACCTGCTGTTCTTCTTCAGGATGATCGTACTTAGCCTGTTGATTATTGCATTGACCCGTCCGCAGTCTACCAACCGGTGGGAAAATGTGACCACGGAAGGGATCGACATTGTGATGGCCATGGATATATCGGGATCCATGCGTGCCATGGACTTCAAGCCTAACCGACTGGAGGCTGCCAAGGAGATGGGTATTGAATTTGTCTCTTCCAGGCCGGATGACAGGTTCGGACTGGTGGTTTTTGCAGCAGAAAGTTTCACCCAATGTCCGCTCACCACCGATCAGGCAGTGGTATCCAATTTTCTGAACGACCTGGAATTCGGTATGGTGGAAGACGGTACTGCTATTGGCATGGGGCTTGCAACAGCTGTTAACAGGGTGAAAGAGAGCAATACCGAAAGCAAGGTGATCATCCTGCTCACTGATGGAGTGAACAACCAGGGGGAAATCGGGCCCGTTACAGCGGCAGAACTTGCTGCATCCTTCGGGATTCGCGTATATACCATCGGGGTCGGATCAAGGGGGAATGCCCCGTTCCCGGTGCAGGATATGTTTGGTAGAACAGTAGTACAGCAGGTACCCGTTGAAATAGACGAAGAGGTTTTAAAGAAGATCGCAGTACTTACAAGCGGAAAATACTTTCGGGCAACCGATAACAATAAACTAAGGGAGATTTACAGGGAAATTGATGCGATGGAAAAAACGCAACTGGATGTAAAACAGTACAGCAAACGAAAGGATGAATATTTTCCGCTTTTGCTGGCAGGAATCATTTTGCTTGGACTGGAATTGGTTTTACGTTATACTATATTCAGAACGATACCGTAATTATGGAAGGATTGATGCAATTTGGTCAGGATTACATGCTTTGGGGACTTTTAATCATTCCCCTGCTAATTGGATTCTACCTATTTTCAGTCAGAAAAAGAAAAAAGAATCTGGAAGAATACGGGGAACCGGAACTGACAAATTACCTGATGCCGGATGCTTCTATTTCAGCGTATCGTTGGAAAATTGTACTGGTTGTCATCGGTTTTGCATTCCTGGTTATAGGGGCCGCCGGCCCCCGTATTGGATCACAGCTGAAAGAGGTTGGACAGAAAGGAAGAGAAGTGATTATCGCGCTGGATGTTTCCAACAGCATGCTTGCCGAGGATGTCAAGCCGTCGCGGATTGAAAGGGCAAAACAGCTGATAAGCAGGATGGTGGATGATATGAATAATGACAAAATCGGACTGATTGTATTCGCAGGGGATGCCTATACGCAGATTCCTATTACCGACGATTATCCAAGCGTAAAAATGTTCCTTTCCACCACCGGTCCCGATATGATCTCAAAACAGGGAACAGCTATTGGCACAGCTATATCACTGGCTGCACGTTCATTTCCTTCGGACGAACAATCGTTGGAGGAAAACGAATCACTGAAAAACAAAGCGATCATAATAATTACGGACGGGGAAAATCACGAAGATGATGCCTTGGATGCAGCTAAAAATGCCCGCGAAAAGGGAATTAAAATATTTACAGTGGGATTGGGAAATCCTGCAGGCGTGCCAATTCCAGTGGCACCCGGGAGTAGTGTAAATCGCAGAAACAAAGACGGTACCGTTGTTGTAAGTAAGTTGAATGAGAAATTATTAATGGATATTGCCCGTGAAGGCGAAGGGGCGTATATTCCTGTGGGTAGAATAAGTAGTTTGATGGATGAGTTGGATAAACTGCAGAAAACAGAACTGAAGAAAAAAGTATATGCTGACTATGCCGAAAGATACCAGTACTTTATCGGGTTCGCACTGATATTCCTGGTACTGGAAGCATTGATTCAGCTGAGAAGGAATCCATTTATTAAAAAGTTAAATTTATTTAAGGTGTGATATGAAAAGATTTGCACTATATATATTGTTGGTATGGCCGTTAATTGCATACAGCCAGGAGGAAAGGAAGTACATCAGGCAAGGTTACAAGGCTTATATGAAAGAAGATTACAATGAAGCGGAGGTCGACTTCAGGAAGGCAGAAGATATCAATCATGCTTCCTATATTGCCAGATATAATACATCTACAGCACTTTATCAGCAGCAGCAGCTGGAAGAATCCGGAAAACGATTTACAGAACTGATGGGGGAGACAACCAATCCGTTGGAAGAGGCCAAATTATTACATAACCTTGGGAATGTGATGATCGAGGGAAAACAGTACCAACAAGCTGTGGATGCTTATAAAAAGAGCCTGAGGATCAATCCGGAAGATAATGATACACGCTATAATCTGGCGTATGCTTTGGAAAAGCTGCGTGACCAGCAGGAACAGGAGCAAAATGACCAAAACCAGGATCAGCAGAATAACCAGGACCAACAAAATGATCAGGAACAGGATAACCAGGACCAGCAGAATGATCAACAGCAGGAAGATAATCAGCAACAGGAAAATGATCAGCAACAGCAACAGCCTCAAAAACAGGAGTTGACAAAGGAAGAGGCAGAAAGATTATTAAATGCGATTCTGGCAAAGGAGAAAGATGTTAAGGAGAAGGTAGATAAAAAGAAAGCAACAGCTACGAAAATCAAAACAGAAAAAGATTGGTAACCAACATGTCATCGATCAAATACATACTGACAGTAGTTTTTTCCATGGCAGCGTATGCACTGTTTGGCCAGCAGACCGGTTTTGTTGCTTCAGCTCCGGCAACAGTACAGGCAGGACAGCAGTTTCAATATACCGTTGAAGGGAGCGAACAGGGTAATGTGGAGTTACCGGTTTTGGAAGATTTCGAACTGCTGGCAGGTCCATTCACCAGTTTTTCATCCTCCACCCAATGGGTCAATGGCAAGATGACAGCCAAAGCAACAGCTTCTTACACATACATATTAAGAGGGAATACAGCAGGAGAATTCATCATTCCCCCGGCAAAGGTCAGTGTCAAAAAGGAAAATTTCGAAACAAATGAGGTCAAGGTTACCATTGTGGGATCCGCATCCTCAGCATCATCGGGGTCCAATTCTGGAAATACCGGTACTACAACTGGTTCTTCCGGGACTTCCGCTGAACAGATAGAAGAACAACCTGTTTTTCTTAGGGTGCTGCCATCCAGGCGCTCTGTTTACGTTGGAGAGCAGTTTGTTTCGGAACTAAAGGTCTATACCAGTGTAAATACACGTCCATCCGGTGGCTTGAAAGAACTGCCCTATGAAGGATTCTATAAACATACCCTGGAGGCTGACCAAACATCTTCCCGGGAAAATATTGATGGTAAAATGCATGTGACACAAGTGTTACAGCGTCATATATTAATTCCGCAGAAAGCAGGAAAATTGGTCGTCGAACCTTTTGAATCTGAATGGACAGTGCCCAGAAGGGTGAACAACCCCAGGTCAGGCAGTATGTTCGATCAGTTCTTTAATGATCCGTTTGACCGGTACCAGGAAGTTCCTGTAACAATCAGAACTAAACCTGTTGCTATCGACGTTAAACCGTTACCTGCCGGAGCACCTGCTGGTTTTACCGGTGGGGTGGGGGACCTGAATTTTACAGCTGCGCTTTCGGCAGACCAGGTACATGTGAACGATGCGATCAACCTGGTGATCAAAATTTCCGGCACAGGAAATATTTCACTGATCGGAACTCCGAGGATCGACTTTCCTCCTGATCACGATGTTTACGAAACCAACAAATCATCAAATGTACGTACCACGGGAAACAGGATATCAGGTACTGTAACATTCGAATATCCCATTGTGGCCAGGCATGCGGGCAACTTCCGGATCCCTCCGCTGTCATTTGCATGGTTTGATCCAGTGGCTGAGAGATACAAATCGGTAACAACCGATGAATTTATATTTACCGTTGTAAAGGGAGAGGAAATCATGCAGAGTGGACAGATATATATGCCGGGTTCAAGGGGAGACGATGTGGAAAATATAGGAACGGATATCCTTGATATCAGCCGCACTGTTCCGGGTTTTGTCCCGATTGGAAAATCACCGGTTACAAATTATCTCTACTGGCTGATGTATGTTTTCCTGCTGCTGCTTTTTCTAATTTTAGTGGCCGTTATACGCCAACGTAATAAGCAAAAAGCCGACATTCGATTGTTGCGAAACCGTAAGGCAAATAAAATGGCAAGAAGAAGAATGAAAGCAGCGGATAAAGCACGCCGGATGAACAACAGTGAAAAATTCTTTGAAGAGACTGAAAAAGCAATCTGGGGCTATCTCTCCGATAAACTTTCCATCGAGATATCAGCACTTTCAAGAGACAGGGTGTCCGTGGTACTGAAAGATGCAGGGATAGCCGAAACAATTCAGTCAGAACTTCTGAGGATTATTGATGATTGTGAATTTTCACGCTATGCACCCTCTTCCGAAAAATCAGACGTGGATACACTATACAGAGACGCAGTAAGATTATTACATAATTTAGAGAATAATATACACGTTCGATGAAAAGGTACCTTACCATAAGTCTGCTCTTTCTAACACTTCTGCTGAAAGGTTCGGTGTCGCCAGATTCCCTTTTTGTACATGCGGGAGAAGCCTATACTGCAGGGAATTTTGAACAGGCACTCGATACCTATCGAAGTATCGTTGACCATGGATATGAATCAGCCGGGCTCTATTACAATATGGGAAATACCGCCTTTCGCTCCAACAAGATCGGATATGCTGTCCTCTATTACGAAAAGGCACTGCGGCTTGATCCATCCCATGAAGGTGCACGTAAAAACCTGGTTTATGTATCACAATACCGGGAAGACAAGCTGGAACAGGTCCCGGAGTTATTTATCAGGAAATGGATACGGGCTGTCTACCAGCTATTTTCCCTGACAACCTGGAGCTATCTTGCAATCCTGTTTTTTGCCGCATTACTCGCGGGAATTCTGCTCTATATTTTCTCCTCTTCGCTTGCCTCCAGGAAGGCTGGATTTTTCACTGGGATGACTGCCCTGTTATTTTTTCTTTTGTCCATTACCGCTTCAGTAAAACGCAACCAGGAAATAACAACACCTGAACGTGCCGTAATTGTAAGTCCCTCGGTTGTAGTGAAAAGTACGCCCAGCCTTACCGGTACCGACCTGTTTGTGCTTCACGAAGGCACCTTGATCAGGCTGGATGAACGTGTGGGCGACTGGATCGAGATCAGGATAAGCGACGGCAGAGTAGGGTGGATAACCACCGATGCCCTGGCAATCATCTGATTTTCTGATGACTACATAGCAAGGGTCTACCTTATAATTGCCTGATCATTCTGTATCGCATATTAAATTCATGGGTATATTTTGTTTCAATAGTTCCTATATTAGCTACCTTGTAATTCAATAAACCGGGAAAGTATGAATTCTGCACTACTGGCCCTGCTGGCACTTATCGGGTATGTTATCGCCTATTACACCTATGGGAAATTTATAGGAAAGAAGCTGTTGTCCATTTCCGATAAAAACCTGATGCCGGCCCATGAGTTCAGAGATGAAATCGATTTTGTACCTGCCAGGAAAAGCATTGTTTTCGGACATCATTTTACCACTATTGCAGGACTGGGCCCCATTGTGGGTCCGGCCATTGGGATCATCTGGGGATGGGTACCTGCGTTTCTTTGGGTTTTTCTGGGAAGCATATTCATGGGGGCTGTTCATGATTTTACTACACTGGTTGTTTCTGCAAGAAACAGGGGGATCACCATTGGGGAACTTACAGGTCGCATAATCAGTCCCTCCACCCGGTTTGCACTGCAGTTTATCATGCAACTGCTGCTTTTTATCGTACTGGCAGTTTTCGCCATGATCGTGGGTACACTATTTTATATCTACCCCGAATCGGTGATCCCGGTCTGGCTCCAGATTCCCATCGCCATCTGGCTGGGACGGGAACTCAGGAAAGGCAAAAATGAATTTTTGTACGTTGCCATCTCTGTATTACTTATGTACGGTGGAATTATACTTGGGGTAAAACTACCGGTGGTTCTCCCTGGTGACCAGCAGACAGTGATTGTTACATGGTGTCTTTTGTTATTTATCTATGTTTTTTTCGCATCCACGACGCCGGTGCAAGTGCTATTGCAACCACGCGATTACATTAATTCCCAGCAACTGCTGGTGGCTGTGGTGCTGATTATGGCCGGGCTGGCAATTGCGCATCCAATGATTACAGCCCCCGCCTTCAACGAATATGCCTTTGCCGAAGATACCGATGTGCCGTCCATGGCACCAATCATGTTTATTATTATTGCCTGTGGTGCCATTTCAGGATTTCATTCACTGGCCAGCTCCGGTACTACGGTGAAGCAGGTTAATAAGGAGAGCGACACATGGTTCATAGGATATGGGGGAATGATCACCGAAAGTTTCTTCGCAGTTCTCGTACTCATGGCCATTGGCGGCGGACTTGGTATGGGACTTGTGGTAGATGGAAATCTGCTGACAGGAACGGATGCATTTCAACACCATTATTCCAGCTGGAGTTCTGCCAATGGACTTGGTGCCAAACTGGATGCGTTCATAACGGGAGGAGCCAATCTCCTGGGGGCAATAGGTATTCCACCAAAATTTGGTGCAGCGATGATCTCGGTATTCATAGTCTCATTTGCAAATACCACGCTCGATTCAGCTGCCCGGATCCAGAGACTCTCATTGCAGGAAATATGTAAGAACAAACAGGGAATTGTCAGAAAACCCATGGATAACAGGTATGTATCAACAGCTGTGATCGTATTACTTGCTGCTGGTATGACTTTCCTTAAACCAGGAGGGCAAGGCGCCATGATGCTCTGGCCACTGTTCGGATCACTGAACCAGTTGATGGCGGCCCTGGCTCTCGGTGTGGTTACTGTTTACCTGCATACAAAAAATATCCCCATTGTATATACTTTGGTCCCCATGGTTTTCGTACTTATAGTAACCCTCTGGGCCATGGTCGAAAACGGTATGATCTTCTATCAGCAACATGAGTACCTGTTAGCCGGACTCTCTAAATTAATCATTTTACTGACTTCCTGGCTCACCATAAGCAGTGCTGTAGCTTTGCTTAAAAAAGTCCGGTAAATTCAACTGTTTGTAAGGTATTTCGAACTACCTGATTGAGAAATTTTCGAAACCCACCAATTCACCCTGCCACAGTTGCAAGTTGTCCACCCAACCGGTCGACGGACCGGTTCTGCACCATTGTATCATCTTATCCGTCTGTTCGGGGCTCCCCTCTATTTCTAAATATACATGGCCCCCGGGAAGATTTTTGACAAATCCCTTTATGCCTAAACGCACTGCCTCATTGCGGGCACTATACCTAAAGCCAACTCCCTGTACGCGACCAGATACCTCAATTTTATAATGAACCATCTCCATTATTATCCTGAACTTTTGTTTTAACCAATTGTTAAAAATATACATATACAAAAACACAATCACAGACTATATTTTAACAAAAAAACAAAAATCAAACGGATGAAAAAATTAATTTTAATAACAGGAATCATTGCAATGGGGGCAACAATCAATGCGCAGACTACATTTCACGATTTTACAGTAAAGGATATAAATGGAGAAGATTATCCGCTGGTGCAGTTGAAAGGGAAGAAGGTGCTGGTGGTTAATACTGCATCCAAGTGTGGAATGACACCCCAGTATGAGGGGTTACAGAATTTATATGAAACTTATGGAGGGGATGAATTTGTGATAATCGGGTTTCCGGCAAATAATTTCATGAAGCAGGAGCCCGGTTCCAATAAAGAGATTGCAGAATTTTGCAGTGTCAATTATGGCGTCACCTTTCCGATGATGAGTAAAATATCGGTAAAGGGCAGTGATCAGCACCCTCTTTACGCATGGCTCACCAGTAAGGATAAAAATGGGAAGGAAGACAGCAATGTTGCCTGGAACTTCCAAAAATACCTGATCGATGAAGAAGGGAAGCTCGTGGGCCACTTTAGCCCCAAAACAGCTCCCGACAACGAAGAACTGGTAAGCTGGATCGTTCAATGAATACCTGAAGATGTGAAGTAGACAGGAACTATAGCTCGATTAGCTATATTATAATTTAATAGCATTATATAATATTTATATAATGCTATTTAAATATAATGTATGATTGTAATCGTTTTATATTAATAAATTATATTATATCTATAAATATGTATTATTATATAATAAAAGTAATACTATTTATATATTAAAATATATAGTTATATACGTTATATAATAATATAATAAATTAAATTAGTAATATTATTTATTATAAATTAATTGAATTATATTTTCTAAATTAGATCTGTCGACCTCATCAAACATATCAGATTCAGCCGAATCCACATCAAGTACTGCCCGGCAAATCCCCGATTTATCTTTTACAGGAAGGGTTATTTCCGACAAGGACCTGGAATCGCACGAAATATGCCCGGGAAACTGAGTTACATCGGGTACAATAATCGCTGTATCACTTGTTACTGCTGACCAACATACACCTTTGCCCTTTTCAAGTTCCTGGCATGCTACAGGTCCCTGGTAGGGGCCAACCACCAATCTGTCATTTTCGTGCAGGTAAAAACCTGTCCAGAAATAGTGATCCATTTTATGGTGCAGCACTGCGGCGATGGTCGCCATTCTTGACAGGGGAGTACCCGGTTTTGATGTGAGCTCTTCCAACTGTTTATATATGCGCTTATAACGGCCCGCTTTTTTCTTCTGATCCATTTTGTCCAACGTTGATCCTGCAAATATATAAACAATAAGGTGACCGGGGAAAGTAAATTAGCGTTCTGGTTTCAACAACCAATGCCACCTATGGGTTTATTTGGCCTCCAGTTCAAGTAGCCTTTGTTCAATCAGCTTCAGCTCATCAGCCAGTCCACGGTAGCTTTCATTTTCCTTTTTCAATGCCTCAATTTCCTGCTGCTGCTCTTTAACAGCTTCGATCAATACTGCGGTGATCTTGTCGTATGCAATACCTTTATACCCTTCTGCATTTTCCACAACCAGTTGGGGAAGCAGTTTTTCAACTTCCTGTGCGATTAACCCAATATGTTCATGTTCGGTGGAACTACCTGACTCTTCAGTCCACCTGAAGGTAACCCCGTTTAGCTGATTGACAATATCCAGCGAATTCTCCAGCTTCCTAACATCACGCTTCAAACGGATGTCGGAAGCGCTGTTAAAGCCATACCCGTAAGCATAAGCACCCTTGTACACGATCATTGAATAATAGCTGCTTGATCCGCCATCTACCATTAAACCATACGATGTTGATGCAAGTCTGCTGATCCCCATGGTTCCATTAATTTTAAGAGTGTTGTTATTAAAATCGCCATAAATCAATGGATCTGCAGTGGATGAATTATCAATAACAAGTTTATCAGATACGTTTTGCAGGACGCCATAACCCGTGTAGTAGCCAATGAAGATATTATTTGACCCGGTATTACTCCATCCTGCTGCATATCCAAGGTAGACGTTTCCGCTACCTGTAGAGTTTATCGAACCTGCAACGCCACCTAAAATTACGTTCCTTGTT
>JBBDIE010000178.1:0-12282 GCA_040880545.1 Bacteroidales bacterium
GAAGTGGGAGTCTAAATGAAACAGGAGAATATCGAGTTCCCCAACTCCAAGTACTATAAGTACTCCAAGTACTCCAAGTACTCCAAGTACTCCAAGTACTCCAAGTACTCCACCGTAGATCGGACATTATGGACAGACACTAATTAACTTTTGTTCATAACTACTGTTCATTCATTGTTCATTTCTTTAACCCCAAAAGTATTGACCTCAACCATATTGATTGTATATTTGATATAGCAAGTGAGCGTATAAAAGCCACTCCGTTCTTTGTGATTTTTCATATTGATATGCAAAAGGGATTCGTCCCTGGCGCAGAAGGAGTCAGAGCAGTTGAAACAGGTATTTAGACTGCTCTTCCGTGGCGCAAGCTGCGGTCTTTTCGTTGATGCTCTGAAAAATACCGTAAAAGGTTATTGGGAAGAGTGACAGACTGTCCAGCAGGATACCTGGAAACCAGGGCAGGATGCAACTAAAAGAAATGTGAACAGCGGCGTCTAAGGATGCAACTGGGATCCTGTTGCAGGCTTCGGCCAGGTAACAGTTTGTGAATACAGCCTTCGGGATGTATTCAGGCATAATAAACCGTAACTTGCCGGTTTCCGGAAACTACGGTAACCAGAAAACGAAATGGGAGTTGGTGTGAACTGGCTCCCATTTGTGTTTTTACAGATAGATCCGTGTTACATTTGATAAACAGGTCAATATCTGTCTTCAAATCACCTGTTGGCTCCTCAAACCGTTCGGTTATTTGTGCGAAGCTTTTTTATTTCCGCAAATTTTGATTAACTTCGCAACTTTTTGAATCGGGGCACTTTCCGCTTATATACTGCCGAATCTCACTTATTAACAGGTAGTTGTTGATAAGGGTAACTGCATTTCCGTAAAGTGGAGCGAATTTGCTTATAATTTTGTGCCCAGAGAAGAACTGTGTTGTTGGACGGATTAAATAATACTATGGTAAAGAGCGTTTTTGTATTAACAGGATTGATAATTATCTTCTTTTTTGGTGAAATTGCATTGACCTTATCCGAAAAAGGAAATTCTTTTATTATTGAGGATCAGGAGGTGGCTTTTTCCCTGAAACTTGAGAATCACTATTCAGATTTTAAAGCAACGGAGGTAATCGATCAACAGGTCACTGCTTTTATGGAACGTTGGCGTATCAACGGAGCCAGTGTGGCTGTATCAAAGGATGAAGAGCTGGTTTACGCAAAAGGGTTCGGGTACGCGAATACCGAGAAGATAGAGCAGGTGAAGCCCGGACATCTTTTCCGGATTGCATCAGTTTCTAAACTCATTACCGCAGCTGCTGTGATGAAACTTTACGAGGGACAGCTACTCGACCTGGATGAATTTGTATTTGGACCGGAAGGAATACTGGATACCGTATTCTATAATGCCTATGGGGATGACCGTGTGGAGCAGATCAGGGTCAGGCACCTGCTTAACCATACGGGAGGCTGGTCGGGCCGGGCAGGTGATCCCATGTTCAATTCACTCT
Organism: Bacteroidales bacterium; assembly: GCA_040880545.1. Taxonomy (GTDB): domain Bacteria; phylum Bacteroidota; class Bacteroidia; order Bacteroidales; genus M55B112. Next base: position 1,502 of record JBBDIE010000178.1, read on the forward strand.
ATATTGCCCGAAAACTGAATATAAAACCACCCGCAGGCATTGATCATGTAATCAAATACAGTCTGTCCCAGAATCTTAGTTATGAACCCGGTACAAGATATAACTACTCCAATCTTGGATATGCAATACTTGGTAAAATAATCGAAGAAAAAAGCGGGATCCCGTATGAAGATTTTGTGGTCATGAATATTCTTAAGCCGGCAGGAATCCATGACATGCATATCGGACACAGTTTTTCCCACGAAAAATTACCCAATGAGGTAACCTACTACAACAATGGCAGGATAAGAAAATACTACGCTTTTGATGGAAGTGGGGAAATGGTTCCGGCCTACTATGGGGGAAATTATATAGAATTGCTTGGTGCAGCAGGCGGCTGGGTCGCTTCAGCACCTGAATTGTGCAAACTTATCTCCTCATTAGACGGTTTCGATGGCCAGCGTGATATTCTGAAAAAAGAGACCATCGAAATGATGATCGATCCGGAGATAGCAGGTCCAGGGCTATTCGGCTGGCGGGGGAATGACAATCGGGGAACATGGTGGAGAACCGGGTACTTTAATGGTTCTACGGCCATGGTGGTGCGACAGTCCGATGGCGTAAACTGGGTACTATTAATGAACACTTCCACCTACAGGCAATCCAGGATCCACAGGTATTCCTCCTCCATGATGTTCCAGGCAATCAGAAATGTTGAAATTTGGCCTTATCTCGATCTATTTATGATTGACCGGCAATTTCCTGAACCACTGGCTGAAATTCCTCTTGGCAACCCATTTCTCTGAGTTTTTCACTTGTGCTATTGCAAATTCTGTTATCTTAGCCCGTCTACAATTTTTCGTAATGGAATTATTAGATCTAACCATTACCCCTACGGGTAATATTTCCGATTTCAAACCCGATCTGTTCATCGCTGCCTCCGGGTATGAGGCAAGGTCGGTACTGATCCCCAAATCGTTAAATAATCCGGGCAGACGTAAAATTGCACTGGCTTATACAGAATATACAAAAGAATTTTCCCGCCGGGAAAATGACCTGTATTTCAAGAATAACGATTATGAATTGATCTATTCGCCCGGCTTTCGCGGACCCGATTTTCATACTGTTTTTAATGGATATGAGGAAAAGGAACTGAAGATACTGATCGATATTTCCGTGATGACAAGAAACTGGTATCACGCCCTGCTTAAATATATTAACACAACCAGACATTTCTCAAAACTAACGGTAAGGGCTGTGTACTGTCCTGTACTAATGGAGGAATCTGTAGAGCTAAGAAGGAAAATCATCTATGACAAGGTTCACTTGATTGAGAATGTGAGAGATACAGGTCGTGAAACCAAAGCAACCGCACTGATACTCGGATTGGGAAGTGAAATAGAACTGGGTAATACTGTTTTTGAAAAATTAAAACCCAAACATACTACGCTCCTGTATGCCGATTCGATCCAGATGAAACAATATGTTGAAAATGTTTTTATCAATAACCATGCACTGATTGAACGCATATCCATCCGAAACCTGATAGGTTACCCACTGAACAATCCTTGGGAGATATATAAGATACTGCTCAACCTGATATTGCCCCTACGGATGGATTACCAAATCACGATCGTACCAGAAGGCCCCAAAATATTATCTCTGATTACCATGCTCTTACAATTTAATTATCCGGATATAGAACTGATTATACCACGATTTAAGGTTAAACAGTTGAAAGAGGGAGTGCCATTTCATGAATTCACGTACATTGATCTTAAATTTGGCATCGAATAATTGTCCGCTGATCGACTTTATTTTTTAAAACATTTTCATAAAAGTGTTGTTATATATGCGACTTTAAATTTTTTATACGTTTAACAAAACTCATAATTTGACATGGCGCATTTTGATATCGTAATGCCTAAAATGGGGGAGAGCATTGAAGAAGCTACTATTACCAAGTGGTTCGTGAAAGAGGGTGATAAGGTTGTTGAAGATGATGTTCTGCTTGAAATAGCTACTGATAAAGTAGACTCAGAAATACCTTCCCCGGTGGAAGGTGTGGTTAAAAAGATCCTCTTTGAACAAGATGCAACCGTAGAAGTTGGCACGGTGATCGCTGTTATAGAAATGGGTGGAGAGGGCTCAGCGGATGAGAAAGATACACCTCCCGAAAAAGAGAAAGAAGAAGCACCTTCGAAGGATACATCCACTGAAAAAACCACAGACACCGGATCAAAGAAGGAAAGCCCGCCTGTACAGGAAAGCCCGCAGGAGATGGGTGCCAAATCAAGCTCCGGTAAGTTCTATTCACCACTGGTAAGGAAAATAGCAAAAGAAGAAAATATATCCCAGGAAGAGCTGGATGCCATACCTGGTAGTGGACTCAACGGCAGGGTTCAGAAAAATGATATACTCGGTTACATTGAATCCAGGAAATCTGGTGATGTGAAAGCCGCCGATTCGCCTGCAACCCAAAAAAGTGCAGCTCCCACACAAGTAAAGGTGAATGTTACCACATCTGAAGGTGACGAAGTGATCGAAATGAGCAGGATGAGAAAACTGATTGCAGCACATATGCTCAATTCGAAACAAACATCAGCCCATGTAACCAACATGCTGGAAATTGATGTAACCAATGTGGTCAACTGGCGAAACAGGGTCAAGGATGAATTCATGGCAAAACAGGGTCAGAAACTTACTTTCCTTCCTGTTTTTATGGAAGCAACCGTAAAGGCACTGCGCGATTATCCATTGATCAATGCCAGTGTGGATGGTGATAATATTATTGTCAGGAAAAATATAAACCTGGGAATAGCCGTTGCCCTGGAAGACAACAATCTCATTGTTCCCAATATTAAAAATGCCGATCAGTTGAATCTTGCCGGACTTACAAACAGTCTGAACAGTGTTGCTGCTGCTGCAAGAAACAATAAACTGGGTCCCGATGACATTTCGGGAGGCACCTTTACAATTACCAATTTCGGAACCTTTAAAAACGATATTGGAACACCAATTATTAATCAGCCGGAAGTGGCCATACTTGCTATTGGTGCAATAAAGAAAAAGCCGGCAGTGCTGGAGACTCCCGAAGGAGATGTGATCGCCATTAGAAGCAGAATGTGGCTCTCCCTCACCTATGACCATAGAATTGTGGACGGAGCCCTGGGTGGTGCATTTTTGAAAACACTGGGAGACTATATCGAGTCATTCGATACAAACCGTTCCATATAAATAAATCCATACAATTAGTTTGATATGTCCAAAGAGAAGAAATTTCATATTAAGAAAACCGATAAAGAAACACTGGCTAACTGGTTCAGGCTAATGGTAACAGGGAGGGCGCTGGACGACAGAGCCCCCAATTACCTGAAGCAGGCCATAGGCTGGTCATACCACGCACCTTATGCCGGTCACGACGGAATACAACTGGCCATCGGACAGGTATTTGACAAAAAAAAGGACCATCTTTTTCCGTATTACAGGGATATGCTAACAACCATGTCAGCAGGTATTACTCCCGAAGAGATCATATTAAACGGTATATCCAAAGATACAGATGTAGCCGGTGGTGGTCGTCACATGTCTAATCACTTTGCAAAACCTGAATGGAACATCCATAATTCTTCGTCTTGTACCGGAAATCATGCCCAACAGGCAACCGGTGTTGCCCGGGCGATCAGGAGATACAAAGCGCCCGGGATAGCCATCAGTAGCCAGGGAGAATCATCAGTTTCCGAAGGGTACGTCTATGAAGCGATCAATGGTGCTTCAACCGAAAAACTTCCTGTGATATTTGTATTTCAGGATAACGGGTATGGCATTGCTGTTCCGAAAAAAGACCAGACTGCCAACCGAAAGGTGGCTAATAATTTCTCCGGATTCAAATACCTGAAAATATACCATTGCAACGGAAAGGATGTATTTGACTCCATGAATACCATGTTCGAGGCAAGGGAATATGTGGAAAAACATAAGCACCCAGTGATCGTTCAGGCCAATTGTGTCAGGATTCATTCTCATTCAAATTCCGACAGGCATGAACTCTACAGGGATGATTATGAACTCAATTATGTCAATGAATATGATCCGCTGGCAAAGTACAGACGGCTATTGTTACGGTATGACCGATTTACTGAGAAGGAACTGCAAGCCATTGAAGAGGAGTCGAAAGAGATCGTAAAAAAAGCACACAAGGCAGCAATGACTGCCCCGGATCCGGACCCTGCTTCTGTTTTTGATTTTGTACTTCCTGAGGCCTATGTTTCTGAAAAATACCCTGAAGGTCTGCATAATCACGACGGCAAACCCAAAAAACTCATTGAAGGTATCAATGAAACCCTGAAAGCAGAATTTCGTCATAACCCGGATACCTATATTTGGGGGCAGGATGTTGCCCACAAGGATAAAGGAGGCATTTTCAATGTCACCAAGGGAATGCAAAAGGAATTTGGTAAGGAGCGGGTATTCAATGCTCCCATTGCAGAAGATTTCATCGTTGGAACAGCCAATGGTATGAGCCGTTTTGATGACAAAATTCGGATCGTAGTGGAAGGAGCTGAGTTTGCCGACTATTTCTGGCCGGCTATGGAACAATTGCTGGACACCTCGCATGATTACTGGAGATCCAACGGGCAATTCAGTCCGAATATTACAATCAGACTTGCTTCCGGAGGGTATATCGGTGGCGGATTGTATCATAGTCAGACCATTGAAGGGACACTCACTACCCTCCCCGGAATAAGGGTGGTTTATCCCAGTTATGCCGATGATGCCGCAGGTCTTCTGAGAACCAGCATAAGGTCCAGGGGAATTACACTATTTCTGGAACCCAAAGCGCTGTACAACTCGCCAAAGGTGGCAACTCCTGTACCGGATGATTTTGAGGTTCCTTTTGGGAAGGCAAAGATCAGGAGAGAAGGGGAGGATATAACGCTGATCACATACGGTAATACAACTCCCATGTGCATGGATATTGCGAAAAAAATGGAAGAGCAGGAAATTTCGGTAGAAGTGATTGATCTGAGAACACTGAGTCCGCTCGATTCTGAAACGATCATTGAAAGTGTTAAAAAAACAGGTAAGGTACTGGTAGTACACGAAGATAAAGTATTTGGCGGTTTTGGGGGAGAGATAGCAGCACAGATTACCGAAGTGGCCTTTGAATACCTGGACGGTCCGGTTGTACGAGTGGGTTCAACCTTCACCCCGGTAGGATTCAACCGCATACTTGAAAAAGCAATTTTGCCTGATGTGGAAAGGATTCAAACTGCTATGGATAAACTTCTCAAATACTAATATCAGATAAGTCGCACATGAAATTTTATCATTCATCTTGCACTACCCGGAATGATTACTGTTTATGTGCATACTGAATGTCGTTTTTATTTTTGAACATTCAGAAAACAATAAATTTTAACAGATGAAAAAAACAGCAATTATTTACAGCTTTAATACAAAGAAAACAGGAAAAATAGCCCAGGCTATCAAGGCCGAATTTAACGATGATGCTGTAGAATTAATTAATGCAGAAGATATTACAGAAAAGAAATTCAGTGCATATGATCAATTGATACTTGGTGTTCCCACATGGTTCGATGGGGAACTTCCAAATTATTGGGACGAATTTATACCGGCCCTGGAGGAGATCAACCTGAAGGGCAAGAAAATAGCCCTTTTTGGATTGGGTGACCAGAAAGAGTATTCCGAAAATTTCCAGGATGGAATGGGTATAATGGCTGAAATTCTGGAAGAAAGAGGAGGAGAGATTGTTGGATTTACATCTACAGAAGGTTTCACTTTCGAAAACTCAAGGGCACAGAGGGGGGAACAGTTTGTTGGACTCTCCATTGATTTTGAAAACCAGTCTTCTAAAAATAAATCCAGGATAACTGCATGGGTGAAGGATCTGAAGAAGAATTTTAGTTAGTTTTCACCCCGTTGAGATCACACCAGGCAATGAACCCTACAACTTCATTGCCTTTTTTTTAACCATTTTCAAAACTTAACGTTCATATTCGTACCTGAATAACCTTTTTTACATTAAAAGTGTAAGTTTTTATCAGGTTATTGTGTTATTAAGCATAAATTTGCGAAACCCTTTTTTTGAACCCTTAAAAAAACATACCACTATGAGTAAGGATCGTGTATACATCTTTGATACTACTTTAAGAGATGGCGAACAGGTGCCAGGTTGCCAACTGAATACTATAGAAAAGATCGAAGTCGCAAAAATGCTGGAATCACTCGGTGTTGATATTATAGAAGCCGGATTTCCCATTTCCAGTCCGGGTGATTTCAATTCTGTAATTGAAATATCGAAGGCAGTAACGGACCCTGTTGTATGTGGACTAACCCGTGCAATTAAAAAAGATATCGAAGTTGCCGCCGACGCGTTGAAATTTGCAAAGCACCCCAGGATACACACGGGTATCGGCACTTCCTATTATCATATTTATCATAAGCTCAACAGTACCCCGGAAAAGATAATTGAACGTGGAGTGGATGCTGTTAAATATGCCAAAACCTTTGTTGAAGATGTGGAATTCTATGCGGAAGATGCCGGAAGAACCGACAACAAATTCCTCGCTAAAGTCATTGAAAAAATGATTGATGCTGGGGCCACTGTTATTAATATACCCGATACAACCGGATACACACTGCCGGAAGAGTATGGAAAAAAGATAAAGTACCTGGTCGATCATGTTCCCAACATACATAAGGCTATCCTGTCAACACATTGTCATAATGATCTGGGAATGGCCACTGCCAATACACTTTCCGGAGTAATTAACGGTGCCAGGCAAGTGGAGGTCACCATCAACGGTATCGGGGAACGGGCAGGGAACACTTCGCTGGAAGAGGTGGTGATGATCATGAAGAGCCGGAAACACCTCAATTTAGAGACAAACATAAATCCTAAGAAAATTTACAACGCCAGCAGGCTGGTCTCCACACTTATGAGGATGCCGATTCAGCCCAATAAGGCTATCGTGGGAAGAAATGCTTTTGCGCATTCTTCAGGTATCCACCAGGACGGGGTTTTAAAAAAGCGGGAAAATTATGAAATAATCAACCCCAGGACCGTTGGAATAAAAGAATCCTCCTTTGTATTAACTGCCAGAAGTGGAAGAGCGGCCCTGAAGCATCGTCTGAAACAACTTGGTTATGCCTTTGAAAAAGAGGCCCTTGATTTGCTTTATGATCAGTTTCTTGAAGTGGCAGATGCTAAAAAAGAGGTGGGCGATGATGATTTAAAGGCCCTGGTCGGGGCGAGTTCACGCGATATTAAACGCAATCTGCACCTGCACAGACTCCAGGTATTGTGCGGGAAAGGGTCTGTTCCGGTCGCCACAGTAACAGTTGAGTGGGAAGGAACAAAGCACACTGAAACATCAGAAGGAAACGGGCCGGTTGATGCGGCCTTCAGTGCAGTCAAAAAAATAGTTAAAAAGAAGGTGCGACTGGAAGAATTTCTGATTCAGGCAATTCACCGCGGCAGCAACGATCTGGGAAAAGTACATGTACAGGTAGAATCCAAGGGCCAGATCTATTACGGTTTTTCTGCTTCAACAGATATCATAACCGCTTCGGTGGAGGCTTTTCTGGATGCACTTAGTCAAACTGTCTGATAAAAATTAAGGCCGGCCTATTATTCAATAAGCCGGCCTTGCCTTTCGAACAGGTCTGTCATTAGTAAACATCCAGTTGATTTTTCTTTTTGATAATCATCTCAGGACTTCCATCATAGGTGGTAATTAGTCCTGTTGCGAATATATGCTGCCCTAAGAAGTACCTTTCCGGTCTCCAGCTGTGCCTTCTTGCAATATTACCCGGTATGACCATGGTAAACTCCTGATGGGGAAACTCACCACCGAAGAAAAGCAATAGATCGTCGGTTTCCTTGTTGAACCAGGTTGCATAAACCCGTCCGTATACTCTTGCTACCTCACCAATATTATACCGTGCATCGAATACAGACATGGTTTGGATATGGTATCCCATTGGATATCTCCAGTTGTATCCCGGATATAATCCGATGTAGTACCTGTTCATTCTTCCAGTCCAGATGATATCCCTGTGTGCAGGATAATACATGGCCCTGTAGTGGTTGTGATAGGTCGATGGATGAACATGTATCTTTACCGACTTTTTGGGATAATATACATGGTTGTGTACATGATTAGCAGGCGTATTGTAATGTTTGGTTTTCACAGTACGGTGTGACGCATTACTATTGCTGTTATTGACATTGTTACTTCTTTTTGGATCCAAATGTGTTTTACCCACATGAACGGTCCTGTTGGGTGCTTTGTAATTGCTCCTTGGATTATAATGGTTCGTAGTACTGGTTTTCTGATTGCTGTTTTTAACTGCCGTGGTCCTTTGTGGAGTCTGTGCAGTACTTTTGTTACCTGCATTACCACGGTCGGACTGGACCCTGGCCGGGGTGGCGTTGGAATTCACATGTGGCCTGGTGGATTTATTGTTGTTTCCAACCTGCCTGGATTCCACAGTGCTGGATTTGGTTGATGCCATCTGAGAAGTTTTCCTGTTGTCTTCGCTATGCGGAGTTCCCCGACGAGCTGATTGTGCACTGGCTGCCAGTGTACCGATTGTCATCGCCATCAGCATTGTGGTTATTTTTATCGTTGCTTTCATGATCCGGCATTTTAAGTTATCACGTTTGATGAATGTAAATCAAACGGTGTGCCAAAAATGCAGACCAAAAAAAAGCCCTGGGAAAAACCAGGGCTTTGTAATTCTGTATCAGAAGTTTATTAAGCTTTCAAATCTCTTGGCCTTTTACCAGCCCTCCAGTGCTCTTCAATTTTCTCCAGTGAAACACCTTTGGTTTCAGGAATGTAGAAGTAACCCCAGACCAGTCCTATGAGGGCAACACCTGCAAAAATCCAGAAAACACTGCCTATACAGCTCGGACAGACATCCGAAAGAACCTTTCCTTCAGGAACCACTACATCAGATGCATTTCCAATGGCAGAAGCCATCTTGTAAAATGTCCAGACAACCAACGTATTGAACCCCCAGTTAGAGAGCGAACCAATGGAGGAACCAAGTCCTCGTACCCTTGTCGGAAATACCTCGGTGATGATCAGCCAGCCTAACGGTCCCAGACTAATGGCAAAAAATGCAATATAAACAAGCATTGAACCAACAAGGAACCATTTTGAAATTCCCTCAACCATGAATCCAAGTCCCATGGAAATAAGTGCAACCACAATACCACTCACTCCAATGAAATAGAGTTTTCTTCTGCCGAGCCGGTCGATGATGAACAGAGAGAGAATGGTGAACACCACATTTACTACCCCCACAATTACTGAGGCTGCAATGGCCGCTTCGGCACCTTCAAATCCAGCTGCCAGAAATATCTTCGGACTGTAATATATGACCGTATTAATACCCACAAATTGTTGAAAAAACATAATTCCTATCGCGATAATCAATGCATTGCGCAACCAGGGTTTAAAGATCTCTTTCCAACCTGCCTGGATTGCCTCAATGGCAAGGTCAGTTTTCATCTGTGACATGGAATGATCGATAAATTCAGGATACTCTATTTTTTTCAGAATTCTGCGACTCTCCTCTTCCCGGCCTTTACTCATTAGCCAGCGAGGTGTTTCAGGAAGGAAAAACATACCCACGAACAGAATTATAGCAGGAAATACACCAACCCACAACATGGGTCGCCACGATTCCGGGTTACTATTATCCGCCAGCGCTTTATCGCTGAGATATGCTGCTAAAATTCCCACGGTAATCAACAACTGAAACATAGATACCAGCCTGCCCCTGATCTTTGTGGGAGAAATCTCGGAGATGTACAATGGTACGGCGAAGGATGACACTCCAATTGCCAGACCAAGGTAAAAACGAGAAATCATCAGTTGTGTTACTGTGGGAGCAAGTCCCGTCCAGACGGCTCCGGTCGCAAATACAAAGGCCGAAGCCAAAATTACCTTTCTGCGCCCCAGGTAATCACTCAATGAACCGGTAAATAAAGCGCCAACTACAGCACCAATTAATCCAAGCGCTGTGATACTTTCAATTTGTGATTCCGTTAATTCAAAATAATCCTGTAAAAAGGGGATTGCCCCTGAAATTACTCCCGTGTCAAATCCAAACAGCAATCCGCCGGTTGCTGCAATGGAGGCTATTACGACAACGAGACCAGCATTGTGTTTGGTTTCCTTTTTAGCCATAATTGTTTGTGTAAGTTCAAAATTTTAATCTCCGAATATACCAATTATGGTGTCTAAATCAACCTGTTTTTAATATTTTGATCAAAATTTAAACGTAAAAAAATCCTGCCTTACGTATAAGACAGGATTCCCTTATATAAATGGTAGTTTTAGGGTTAGTATGTATCATTAATAAACAATTATTATCACACTAACAGAAACAAATATAATAAATGAAATTAAACAACAAAGAATTTCTCAACTATTTCTTTAGATTTTCCTCTTTTCCCTGCTGTTTTAACGTTTCCAACTGGGTCTGTAAATCCTCCATTGCACGTTCAATATCTTTCCTAATGTCCGGAATATGAATGCTTTCCATCGAATGTTCAAATCCTGACATAATACTGTCGTAGTTGAATTCAAACTGAAAATCAAAGTCCATCCCCTCTATTGACTTTTTTATATCCGCCATCATTTTATCCAAATCGATGTTCTCAATTGATTGATATGTCTTTTCCAACTGTTTCCTCATCTCATCATCTGAAAAACCATTATTACGGAGAATTTCTTCAAACTTTTCCCGCTCAATGATCATTT
>JBBDIE010000179.1:0-12190 GCA_040880545.1 Bacteroidales bacterium
AACGAAGCGCTTCCCCCTCTCCACGTGGAGAGGGGGCCAGGGGGTGAGGTGCTACGGAGGTTTGAGCAAGCACTAATTATGTTTAATGACACGCCAATTAACCCAGTCAATTAATCTCTCTTCTCTATCTTTGCCAGTGCTAAACTGCTACAAATGATAACTCATCAACTAATTGACCCCAAGAGTATTGCGATAATCGGAGCCTCGAACAATACCGCCAAACCCGGTGGAAAGATCTATTACAGCATAAAAAACGGAACCTTTACGGGCAGGTTATTCGGGGTAAACCCGAAGGAGGAATTTATCCAGGGAGATCCCTGTTACGCGGATATGGAGTCATTACCTCAGACAGATCTTGCCGTGCTTGCCATTCCTGCAAAATTTTGTGTAGATACAGTTGAATACCTTGCAGAACAGAAAGGGGTGAAGGCATTTATTATTATTTCTGCAGGATTCAGTGAGGAGAACGAGGAGGGGACTGAGATTGAACAGAAAATAACCGCCATTTGTAACAGTCACGAAGCAGCACTTATCGGGCCGAACTGTATAGGTGTAATGACCCCCGGCTACCAGGGAGTATTTACCCTGCCAATTCCAAAGCTTGATCCACTGGGTTGCGATTTCATTTCCGGGAGCGGTGCCACTGCTGTATTTATTATGGAAGCGGGTTTGCAAAAAGGGTTGAAATTTAACTCCGTTTTTTCCGTGGGGAATTCGGCTCAGAATGGTGTGGAAGATGTATTGGAATATATGGATATTACTTACCGGGAGGGGAAGAGTTCAAGGGCAAAGATGCTCTATTTTGAATCCATTAAAAATCCGGATAAACTATTGAGGCATGCTTCCAGCCTGATCAGGAAGGGATGTCGAATTGCAGCAATCAAAGCGGGCACCTCCGAAGCGGGAAGCAGGGCCGCTTCTTCACATACAGGAGCGCTTGCAAGCTCCGACCAGGCAGTGGATGCACTTTTTCGCAAGGCAGGCATCATTCGTTGTTTCGGAAGAGAAGAGCTGGCAACCGTAGCCGCAGTATTATTGTACCCGGAGTTGCCCGGAAAGAATTTTGCGATCATCACCCATGCCGGCGGGCCAGCCGTGATGCTGACTGATGCCCTGGCAGAAGGAAATATGGACGTACCCTACCTTGAGGGGCAGCATTCCGATGAACTGCTTGCACATTTGTACCCGGGTTCATCTGCTGCCAATCCTTTGGATGTTTTGGCAACCGGAACCGCCGAACATGTGCGGATTTGTCTTGAATACTGTGAGCAAAAGTTCCATGAAATTGATGGAGTGATCATCATTTTCGGCACACCCGGGCTGGCGCCGGTATATGATGTTTATGAAGCACTTCACAATCATATGTTGGAAGCCAAAAAGCCGGTTTACCCGGTATTACCTTCTGTGACCACAGCGGCAGGCGAAGTGGAGAAGTTTCTCTCTTATGGACATGTTAATTTCCCGGATGAGGTGATCCTGGGCAGGGCATTGGTAAAGATATACAACACCCCTGCGCCTGCAGGAGAAAGTGTGCTTCCGGACGGAATCAATATCCGGGCAATACGCAACATCATTGAAAGTGCCCCTGACGGATATTTACCGCCCGTTTTGACACAAGCATTGCTCAGTAATAGCGGTATTCCCACGGTTAGCGAGCTGGTAGCCAACAACAGGGACGCGCTGAAAAAAGTGGTTTCAGAAATTGGCTTTCCACTGGTTATGAAGGTGGTTGGGCCGGTGCATAAGAGCGATGTGGGAGGTGTTGTACTGGATATTAAAAACCAGGACCAGTTACTGGAGACTTTCGGCAGAATGGAAAAAATTGAAGGTTTTGAAGCGGTACTTGTTCAGCCAATGTTGCAGGGTTTTGAATTGTTTGCAGGAGCCACCTTCGAGCCTGGTTACGGTCACGTAGTCATGTGTGGATTAGGAGGCATATATGTGGAGGCCCTGAAGGATATTTCAACCGGGCTGGCGCCATTAACAATTCCTGAGGCCGACAGGATGATACGTGCATTACGTTCCTATAAAATGCTGACAGGTTTGCGTGGACAGAAGCCTGTGGATACAGAAAAATTCGCGGAAATCATTGTCAAGTTATCCAATCTATTACGTTATTCTCCGGAGATCATTGAGTTGGATATGAATCCTTTAATTGCCAATGAAGCCGGAATCGTGGTTGTTGATGCCAGGATCAGACTGGAAAAAACAGTTCCATAACACATGGCAATTATGTTACAGGGCACGCGTGGTTTGAGACGCAATTTCTACTTTCACGGAGCAAAAAAAAATGAATGGAAAAGAGACCGATAAATTCAGATGTTGTCAGTAAAGTAATAGAGGATTTTGGCATACATCCGGTGGGAAAGGGAACCATCAGGGAGATTGTAAAAATCGTAAATGACATCCAGGAAAGTACTGGTGAAGAATTTATCCGGATGGAAATGGGTGTGCCCGGACTGGAGCCTGCGGAGGTGGGTGTGCAGGCCGAGATTGCAGCATTACGGTCGGGAGTTGCATCAAAATACCCGAATATTGAAGGCATCCCTGGATTGAAAAAGGAGATATCGCGTTTTATAAAGCTATTCATGGATATTGAGGTTCCGGCGGAATGTTGTATTCCAACGGTTGGTTCAATGATGGGGGGAATGGCTTCATTTATGGTTGTTAACAGATCAGATAAGAACAGAACAGGAACACTATTTCTGGATCCTGGATTTCCTGTACAGAAGCAACAGTGCCTTGTCCTGGGACACGAATACGGATCCTTTGACCTGTATAATTTCAGGGGTGACAAGTTGGAGGCGAAGCTTGAAGAGGAGATTAATATGGGACGATACTCATCTCTGCTATATTCCAATCCCAACAACCCATCCTGGATATGTCTGACAGAACAGGAACTGGAGATCATAGGGAAGATATCCAGGAAATATGATGTAACTGTTATAGAAGATCTGGCCTATTTCGGAATGGATTTCAGGCAGGATATGTCAAAACCGGGAGAACCGCCCTACCAGCCTTCGGCAGCGAAATATACAGACAACTGGATTTTGCTGATCTCCAGCTCAAAAGCGTTTAGTTATGCAGGACAAAGAATAGGTATGATGGTGGTTTCACCGGTACTGTATAACAGACGCTTCCCTGACCTTACACGATATTACAGTTCCGACAAGTTTAGCCATGCAATGATCTACGGGGCACTGTATGCCCTGTCTGCAGGGGCAGCTCATGCATCGCAGTTCGGACTGGCAGCTATTTTAAAGGCTGTAAACGACGGGTCCTTTGATTTTGTTCATGCGGTAAGGGAGTATGGAGAGAAGGCAAAGATCATGAAAAAATTATTCCTGAAATACGGCTTCCGGATCGTTTATGAAAACGACCTTGGGGTACCCATAGCAGACGGATTCTATTTCACCCTGGCATACCCTGGTTTTAGCGGGACAGAATTAGTAGAAGAATTGTTATATTACGGAATAAGCGCCATTGCACTGAATATTACGGGAAGTGCTTACCCGGAAGGGCTGAGGGCTTGTGTTTCGCAGGTGCGGAGAGAGCAGTTTGAGATTTTGGAGCACAGACTCCGGTGTTTCAACGAGCATCACCCCGTATCGTAAAGTAAAATGTTTCTAAATAGGATAGTTTAGGGACAAATCATTTAATAAGGGGATAACTTTTTTTTAATATCGTATGGTTATCCATAATTTGCCGAAAAATTTGCATGGTCCGTTGGGTATTGACAAACAGGAACAGCAGACGGTAATATTTGCTTAAAAAGATTTGAAAATTAATATCTGAATTATGGCTAAAATGCAAGGAGCTATCGTGGTTGATACTGAGCGGTGCAAGGGGTGTGAGGTATGCCTGGTGAATTGTCCCACCGATACAATCGCAATGACTGCAGAGGTTAATGGAAAGGGGTATCATTATGCTTATATGGAAAGCCCGGAAAATTGTAACGGTTGCGTAAATTGTGCTATTGTTTGTCCGGATGGTGTTATAACAGTGTACAGGGTAAAAGTCTAAAATATAATTTCAAACAAATGGGAGAACTTCGTTTAATGAAAGGCAATGAGGCCATTGCAGAAGCAGCCATCCGTGCAGGCATGGATGGCTACTTCGGATATCCCATAACCCCTCAGTCGGAAGTGCTCGAGTACCTTACTTTGGAGCGTCCGGAAGATAGAACTGGGATGGTTGTGCTTCAGGCTGAGAGTGAGATTGCTGCCATAAATATGGTATATGGGGCAGCTGGAACGGGGAAAAAAGTAATGACCTCTTCATCAAGTCCGGGAATTAGTTTAAAAATGGAAGGTATCAGCTACATAGCCGGAGCCGAATTGCCCTGTTTGATTGTGAATGTTGTAAGAGGAGGTCCCGGTCTTGGAACGATACAACCCTCACAGGCCGATTATTTTCAGGCAACCAAAGGGGGTGGACATGGCGATTACAGGCTGATCGTACTCGCTCCGGCCTCGGTACAGGAGATGGCCGATTTCGTGGACAAAGGGATGGAGTTGGCATTCAAATACAGGAATCCCGTCATGATTCTCTCAGACGGACTCATCGGACAGATGATGGAAAAGGTTGAACTGCCCCAGCAGAAGGAACGCGTTACCACCTTTGATCAAAGCTGGGTTACAACCGGAAAAACCGATGATCGTAAGCGAAACATCATCACCTCGCTGAATCTTGATCCGGAAAAGCAATATCTCCATAACATGAAATTACAGGAGAAGTACAATAAGATGAAGGAGGATGTGGAATACGAAACATTCAGTTGTGAAGATGCGGAATTTTTGCTGATCGCTTATGGATCAAGCGCTCGTATCTGCCAGAAAGCAGTGGATGTGGCCAGAAGCCAGGGTAAAAAACTGGGGCTCCTGCGTCCGATCACACTCTTTCCGTTTCCCACGGAGATTATTTCCAGGATGGCAAGACAGGTCAAGGGAATTCTGACGGTTGAGCTTAGTGCAGGACAGATGGTGGAAGATGTAAGACTGGCAGTAAACGGAAGGATTCCTGTATACCATTACGGAACCCCCGGGGGAAAGATATTTTCACCGGATGATGTAATTGATGCAATAGAGGAAAAATTAATGGGAGGATACTAATGGATATCAAGGAAATTATACAACCGGAAAACCTGGTTCACCGGCGTACACCGCTAATGACAGAAGCACATTTGTCGTACTGTCCGGGATGTGGTCACGGTACAGCACACCACCTGGTGATGGAGGTAATCGAGGAGATGGAAATTCAACAGGATACCATCGGGGTTGCCCCTGTGGGATGTTCGGTACTGGCTTACGATTTTATGGACATCGACATGACCCAGGCCGCCCATGGCCGGGCACCGGCTGTTGCAACGGGGATCAAACGACTCTGGCCCGATAAATATGTGTTTACCTACCAGGGGGATGGAGACCTGGCAGCAATCGGTACGGCAGAAACTATCCATGCCTGCAACAGGGGAGAGAATATTGTGATCATCTTTGTAAATAACGGAATTTACGGAATGACCGGTGGCCAGATGGCACCAACTACCCTGGAAGGGATGAAATCTTCCACTACTCCGTACGGACGGGACCATACAAAGATGGGTCATCCTTTGAAGATTACAGAACTTGTTGCACAGCTCCCGGGAACCTATTTTGTTACAAGGCAGGCAGTGCACAAACCCGGAAACGTGAGAAAAACCAAGCGGGCAATCAGGAAAGCCTTTGAAATCCAGAAGGAAAAGAAGGGACTGGCCTTTGTGGAGATCGTATCCAACTGTAATTCCGGATGGAAAATGACCCCGGTTGATTCAAACATCTGGATGGAGGAGAACATGTTCCCATTCTATCCTCTGGGCGATATTAAGTCTGAAGGCAAGATTGTGAAGGATCTCCTGGAGGGAATGCGGTAAAGTAATCAGCAGAAAAATTCAAAATTATGACTGAAGAGATAATTATTGCCGGATTCGGGGGACAGGGTGTCCTTTCCATGGGTAAAATTCTGGCTTATTCCGGAATTATGCAGGAACAGGAAGTAAGCTGGATGCCATCCTACGGACCAGAGATGCGTGGAGGGACCGCGAACGTTACGGTGATCCTGAGCGATGACAGGGTGAGTTCGCCGGTTCTGCACAGCTATGATACAGCCATTATACTTAACCAGCAGTCGTTGGATAAATTCGAGGATTCCGTAAAACCTGGTGGATTACTGATCTATGACCCCAACGGAATAACCAGAGCCCCGGTCAGGGAAGATATCAGAATTTTCAAGGTTGAGGCAACAGCCGAAGCAGCCAGGATGTCGTCTGCGAAAACATTTAACATGATTGTGCTGGGGGCATACCTGAAGGTAAATCCTGTGGTGGAGATAGACAATGTGATCAAGGGGTTGAAAAAATCGTTGCCTGAACGGCATCATCATTTGATCGCGGCCAATGAAAAGGCAATTCACAGGGGAATGGAAATTGTGGGAGAAGCATAGTATTTCCCCCGGTTTTGAAAGGAATAACTACTATTCTGTTTGCGCAAATCTGCGAATAACAATTTATTCATAAATGAATTCCGGGCATTTGTCCTATAATATGGACCGGTCATAAAGATAACAGGTATCTCAATCCTGAATTCTGAAATTTATTTTGAAGGATTTGTTTTATGTAATAACTTTATATCAATAGTTTATGTAGACATAAATTGATAAAAGATTTTGGAAAAGCAATTAACGCAAGTGTCTTCGGAAATACGGAGAATCACATCTGAGTGGGAGGAGAGATTATTAGAATTGACTGAAGAAACAGTTATTATGCGAACCAACAGGCAAGGCAGAAATATAAAACAGCTGATTGGACACCTGGTGGATTCGGCATCCAATAACCATCAACGCCTGGTACGGCTACAGTATGCAGTAACCCCTGTCTTTCCTGATTACACTTTTGAAAACGATGTATGGATCAGTGTCCAGCATTATCAGCAGGAAGACTGGTACGAACTGGTTCAGTTGTGGAAATATTACAATCTGCACCTGGCTCATGTTATCTCGCATACAGACCAGGGATGGCTGAACAATGAATGGACAAACGGGAGTAGCGACCCCATTTCTCTACGTGATATAATTTTCAATTATATGGCACATCTGACGTTGCACTTGAATGAAATAGAACAACTGATTTGCCTCCAGGTAGAGTCAGACGTGTAAACAATGCATACGGAGATATTCTCCTTACTCATAAAAATGCATCTCCCGGATGTATTTGTAAGTTTTCTTTGGTAAAAAATAACGGATATCTTTCCTGTTCCTGATCGCTTCTCGAATGAAGCTTGATGATATCTCCATCTGAGGCGCTTCTGTCAGGGTAATGTTTTTATGATTGTAAATTTCATCACAGTTGATGCCTGGTCTTGGGTATACCAGCCTGTGGTATCTCTGTTCGATAATCTTTGCATTTTTCCACTTGTGGAAATTTTTTAATCCGTCGGCTCCCATGATCAGCACAAATTCCCGGAGAGGATTTTTTTCCTCCAGGTAGATTAACGTATCAATCGTATACGATGGTGATGGCATACTGAATTCAATATCGGAAACCTGGAACCGATCATAATCGTCCACTGCCAGCCTGGTGAGTTCCAGGCGGTCATAGCCATCAAGCAGTGACTTTTTCTCCTTGAGGGGGTTCTGGGGGCTCACCACGAACCACAACTCCTGGATATCGGAATATTCCAGCATGTAATTGGCAATGGCCAGGTGACCGATATGAATCGGGTTAAAGGAGCCGAAATAGAGACCTGTTTTGATCATAGGGCTAAGGTACAAAAAATGTTGTTGACGGTTATACGGCCACTACTTAGTGTCTGTCCATAATGTTCGATAGCTGCGTTACTGTTAAAATTTTTAAGCGTTTCAGATTCGCACGGGGCAGGCGCTTGTATGAATACAGGACAAGGTATGATCTCGAACATGATGATGCAGCCACTCTACTTTATTGAAAGACTTCAAATAAGTTGAAAACGTTGATTACCAGTGCCACTCCATCAATACGATCCCGTAATTTATTTAAAACCCTCCTTTTCCATGTGTAAAGAGTGAACAAATGGAAGCTGAATTGTGTATATTTACTGTACCAACATTATAAATGTTTAAAACATGGATGATAAAACGAATAACGAAAGTAAATGTCCCGTAACAGGGGCAACAGGTAAGCAAAGTGTAGGATTCACCGGTACTAAAAACCGCGATTGGTGGCCAAAGCAACTAAAGCTTAGCATGCTGCGTCAGCACTCTTCCAAATCAAACCCCATGGGTGAAGATTTTGACTATGCAGAAGCGTTTAAGAGCCTGGATATGGGAGCCCTGAAAAAAGATCTGAATAAGCTGATGACCGATTCCCAGGATTGGTGGCCCGCTGATTTTGGTCATTACGGACCGTTTTTTATCCGCATGGCCTGGCACAGTGCCGGAACTTATCGCACCGGTGACGGTCGAGGCGGTGGAGGAACGGGTCAGCAACGGTTTGCGCCACTTAACAGCTGGCCAGATAATGTGAACCTCGACAAGGCGCGAAGGTTGCTCTGGCCGATTAAACAAAAATACGGCCGTAAAATTTCCTGGGCCGATCTGATGATTCTGGCAGGAAATGTTGCACTGGAGTCTATGGGCTTTAAGACCTTTGGTTTTGGCGGGGGACGTGAAGACGTTTGGGAGCCTGAAGAGGATGTAAACTGGGGATTGGAGTCAGAATGGCTGGGTGATGAGAAGCGATATTCCGGGAAGCGGGATCTCGACGACCCCCTCGCTGCAGTGCAGATGGGGCTTATTTATGTAAACCCTGAGGGTCCGGAGGGAAACCCCGATCCGGTTGCAGCAGCAAAAGATATCAGGGAAACATTTGCCCGCATGGCCATGAATGATGAAGAGACCGTTGCTCTGATCGCCGGGGGCCATACCTTCGGAAAAACCCACGGAATTGAAGATGCTGCAAATTTAGGGCCGGAGCCGGAAGCGGCCGGTTTGGAGGAGCAGGGATTAGGTTGGAAGAATGCCTATGGCACAGGAAAAGGTGGGGACACTATCTCCAGCGGTTTGGAGGTTACGTGGACCAGCACGCCTGCCAAATGGAGCAATAATTTCTTCTGGAACCTGTTCGGTTACGACTGGGAACTTACAAAGAGTCCGGCAGGCGCCCAACAGTGGCGCCCAAAGCATGGAGCAGGGGCAGATTCTGTGCCCGATGCACACGATTCGTCAAAGCGTCACGCTCCTGCAATGCTTACAACTGACTTGTCGTTGAGGTTCGACCCTGCGTACGAGAAAATATCAAGGCGTTTTTATGAAAATCCCGATGAATTTGCTGAAGTTTTTGCCAGGGCATGGTATAAACTGACACACCGTGACATGGGGCCCAGGTCCCTGTATCTGGGCCCCGAGGTACCAGAGGAGGACCTGTTATGGCAGGACCCCATCCCTGCAGTGGACTATACGCTGATCGATGAAAAAGATATGGAAGCACTTAAAGGCAAAGTGTTAAATGCTGGTTTATCTGTATCGCAACTAGTTTTTACGGCCTGGTCCGCGGCATCAACATTCCGTGGATCGGACAAAAGGGGAGGAGCTAATGGTGCACGGATTCGCCTGGCCCCACAAAATGAGTGGAAAGCCAATAATCCTGAGCAGCTTAAAAAGGTACTGGATGTTCTGGAAGGTATCAGAAAGGAGTTTAACAATGCCCAGAAAGGAGGGAAGAAGGTTTCGCTAGCCGACCTGATCGTGCTGGCAGGCTGTGCAGCAGTTGAGAAGGCAGCCAGGGATGGCGGACATGCTATTAAGGTTCCTTTCGAACCGGGCCGCATGGATGCTTCGGCAGAGCAGACCGATGTTGAATCTTTCAAAGTCCTGGAACCTGAAGCTGATGGATTCCGTAACTACTTGAAAACAAAGTATTCCGTTCCGGCCGAGGAGATGCTGGTTGATAAGGCGCAATTGCTTACGCTTACAGCTCCCGAGATGACCGTTCTTGTTGGAGGAATGCGTGTGTTGAATACAAACTGGGACCATTCGAAACATGGTGTTTTCACCGATCGGCCCGAAGCGCTTACCAACGACTTTTTCGTCAATCTGCTTGACATGAATACCACGTGGGTTCCGTTGGAGGAGTCGAAAGACACCTTTGAGGGTCGCGATCGTGCATCCGGTGAAACTAAATGGACAGGTACGCGTGTGGATCTGATCTTTGGTTCAAATTCAGAGCTGCGTGCCCTTGCCGAGGTCTACGGAAGTATGGATGCACAGGAAAAATTTGTGAAGGATTTTGTGGTCGCGTGGAACAAGGTGATGAACCTGGACCGGTTTGACCTGGGCTGAATTTTTCGTGGCTGTCCATAAAGTTCGATATCGGCGTTCTTGTAATGGTGTAACGTGCAGGATCGGGATTTGGGATTTGAAATTAATTAAGTTCGATGCAATTTTAGCGTCTGTTGTTGGATTACTACCAGGAATGGAATTGTTGAATTAGTTCTACATCCCTGTAATAGCTGACGTATCCCGGTTCAGACAAATTCTGTGGTGAAGAAATGGGTCCTTACAGTGACTTCTGGAGTTAAAGTATTGAAAATCAAAAAATAGAGAAGCGAATATTAATTATTGGAAGTCAGATGCGGACAAAGTTCCGTATCAGTTGTTCGGCCTGGCTGAGAGTATCTTCCAGCCGGTTGTTGATCAGAGTATGATCGAACTGACCGGCGTAAGAGAGTTCTTCCCGGGCCTTACCCACTCTTTGCTGCAGTTGCGCCTCAGAATCTGTGCCTCTCTTCCTGAGCCTTTGTTCCAGGATTTCCAGGGAGGGGGGCTGAACAAAGATGGCCAGGGCATCATCACGAAACTCCTGCTTCAACCTAACCCCGCCAACCACGTCGATATCAAATACCACATGCATACCTGCGTTCCGCAACCGCTCCACCTCCGAACGCAATGTTCCGTAATATTGTCCGGCATATACCTCCTCCCATTCGAGAAATTCACCCTCTTCAATTTTTTTTCTGAAATCATCAACCGTCAGAAAGTAATAATCAACACCATCTTTTTCGTTTATTCTTGGCTTCCTTGAAGTGGCAGAGACGCTGAAGGCAAGTTGGCTATGAAGGCCGAGAAGATGCCTGACAATGGTGGTTTTCCCAGAACCGCTGGGAGCCGAGAATATGATGAGTTTTCCTTCCATGGATAGCGGTTTAATTCCTACAATACGTTCAGCAGCTGTTCCTTGATCTGTTCAAGTTCATCTTTCATGTCAACCACGATGCGTTGTATTTCACTATGGTTGGCTTTGGACCCCAGCGTATTGATCTCCCTTCCTATCTCCTGGCTGATGAAGGCCAGTTTTTTACCGTTGGGACTCCCTTCTTCAAGGATTTCCAAAAAATAATCAAGGTGATTGGCCATACGCACCTTCTCTTCGCTGATATCCAGTTTCTCAATATAAAAGAGCAATTCCTGTTCAAGGCGGTTGGAGTCGATATCTTCCTTCATTTTTAATTCTTCCAGATTGCCGGTAAAACGTTCCTTTAACCTTGTAATCCGCTCTTTTTCGAATGGTACAATATCCAGTTGTCTTTTCTTGATCATATTGATACTTGCGATGAGCGCTTTTTTCAGTGCAGCTCCTTCCTGGATCCTGAATTTATTGAGTTCAGCTACTGCAACTTCAAGTGAATCTTTCACCTTCTCCCACTCCTCTTCTACGATCTCTGCTTTTTCTGTTGTTACCGTATCAGGAAGGCGCATTGCTGTGGTGAGAAGATCGGATGCATCTAATTGCAACTCATCAGTAACCTTCTTTAACTGGTGGATATAATCTATGACGACATTGACATTAATGGTGGATGCTGCACCTTCAATCAGCTCATAATGAAAATTGCATTCAACCTTTCCACGTACCAGCGATTTCGAAAGTATCTGCCTGATTTCCAGCTCTTTTTCCCTGTAGATGGCCGGGAGCCTGGTACTGGTATCTATCTGTTTGCTGTTCAGAGACTTGATCTCAATGGTGAGTTTTCTGGAAGGAAGAAGACATTCGGCCTTTCCGTAGCCTGTCATGGACTTGAGCATCTATTTTTGTATTAATTTTTGTAAAGATAGTAAAAAAGGTTTCAGCGTTGGAGTGGTTGGAGTACTTGGAGTACTTGGAGTACTTGGAGTACTTGGAGTACTT
>JBBDIE010000180.1:0-13861 GCA_040880545.1 Bacteroidales bacterium
TCTCCATCCCCGTCGATCTGGGCAAACTTTTCAGGTATATCAGATACACTTCTTTGCCTGAATTTTGATTCTATGGATGACAGATAAGTCTCAAGGTCCTCCCTGGACAGTGCTTTATCCCGTTGCAGGGTAAGCATGAAATCGTCTTCACTAATGGTCACCCCATCATCGTCTACCCATGCTCCTGCCCTGGTGTCCTGTTCTTTGTCCAGGTAATCAGGTATCCCGTCATTATCACTGTCAAGTGGGCATCCAAGCGAATCTGTTACTACTCCATAAGGTGTACCCGGACAATGGTCTACCACATCCAACACAAAATCACCATCCTCATCATCGAAAAATACCGGGTCAAGTTTCATCTCGATAAACAGCAGGTCAACCGTTCTGATTTTCGGTTCTGAAAAAAGATCAAGATGTAGTGTCAAATGGGTAAACAGAAATCCGTCGTTTGCCTTATTTCCCTGAATATAAGTTCCCTCAGCAGCCACGTTATCGATGTAGTCTGTGAATGTGTAGTGGTATTCGGTTCCTAAACTTACAAATATGCGCTGACTAATCTCCCAGGTAATTCCGATTTCAAAGGGTATGCCGAAAGAACGGGGATTGTACTGTCCCAGGCCGTAATTATTTCGCTCGTAGGAACGCATATCTGTCTCGTACATATAGTCTCGTACCAATGGCAGAGCCGTACCCTGTCCGGTTTCCGGAATGCTCCGGATCGTGCCGTCGGGCCAATAATGATAAAGGAACCCATTGCTATCTTCCAGGTCTCCCTTGGTGTCGAAATTGATCTGCTCCACCCCAAAAGAAATGTAGGGTCTGAATTTCATTTCACTGGATAAAAAGTGACCAAAGGCATAACGGGCCGAAGCACCAATGTTAATAATACTGGAAGAAAAATTCAGATTCCTGGACAGATCTGTAACAGAACGTTGGCTTCCCCGCAGGGTGCCTGTCATGATGAAAAAGTTTGCAGCAAAATATTGCTTATTATCGATGTAGGATGTTACATTGAATCTTACTCCCGGGTCACCTGCAGCCGGGAGTCTGTAACCGCTGTTTACATCTCCGTAAAAATTGAGGGCTCCGTACCCCACAGAAATAACAGGTTTATATACAGGATTCTCAATTGTATCCACCCGCTGGAGCATTTCATCATAGTCAACAACCTCCTGTCCATAGGCAGTGCCTACTGTAGCTATTCCCAGTGACAGTAAAATAATTCTATGTCGAAACTTACCGACAACACTCATAAGCAGGAGATCTTTCAGCGCAACGTAACTTCTGTTATTTGTACCCTTTTACCGTCTCTGTATGCTACTATAAAGGCTGTATCCACAGGTGTTTCTGCTATAATTTGCTCCTTTAAACGGACTGCCTCATCATAGCTTGATAACGGGCCCACTGTATACTTGTACCATCCGCCCTCGTTCTCCACCTTCACCTCCCGAAGCAAATCATAGTCGGCAAAATAGGTGGTTGCAAAATAGGGACGTCTGACAGCAGCCACCTGCACACGAAAATACACCCCTGTTCCAGATTCCAGGGTCTCTATTTCAATGACCGATTTACCCGAACTCTTTTCGTAGCTGGATACCAGCTTGTTTACCCTGGTGGTAACCGACTGTTCCCTGGAAGTCTCTTTCGGTTTGGTATTTTGTGTCTGAACCCCGGAAAACTGTTTGGGGATCAAGCCTGTTTCCAGAAAATTCAGTTGTTCAGATGTATTCATCGCTGTCAGATTCACTTCTTCTTCTTTTACGGAAGTAATTCTGGTCTCTCCATCCTTTGTGAAGGTCATGTTGCCATCAATATCCAATGGATCCTGAACTCGCTCAAGGATAGGTACAAGCCTGTATTTAACCATGAAAACAGAATATTCCGGAGGCTTCATCCATACAAGCCTGGCCAGTGAAGCTGCCTGGGACACCACTGCCCCGCTTCCTTCAATTATTTCAAACGAATATCCCCCGGGTATCGTCTCCTCAAGCTTTAAAAAATTCGTGCCTTCCGGCTTCTTTATAAGCAAGTTTATATGAATGATTCCGTTGGGTTCCACCACCGGTTTTTGCCTGACAACTGTGGCGTAAGATGTCTTTTTAGGTTCACCGTTCCCTGAAACCGTAACATCCGTAGTTTTTCCAATCCTGTCGAATTCACTGACATCAACGACCAGGTTCTGGTTAATATTGGGATTAGGTGTAATATGTACCCTGATAGGCTGCTCCAATTCCTTATATTTCCGTTCACCGTTTCGCACATAGGCAAAAGTACCCGCCAATTTAATTTCTCCGGAAAGTCTTTCATGGACATTGATGGAGTATTTCACTTCAATCTCATGTTCTGAAGGTAATTTCAACCATATGATCCGTACTCTTTGTTCGGTAAATGAGAAGTCGGCATTGGGAGAGTTTATATTCGTGGCCGTAAATCCGTTGGGTAAATCCTGTGAAAATCTTGAATAATCCTTCAAATCTCCTTTATTGAGTGTAAGTGTTATCTCCATACTGTTCCCCGCAATAACCTGGCCAGGTGCTTCGAGCCTGAAACTGACCCCATCCTGCTGTCCCAACAGGGGAAAGGAGACAAGGCAAATCATGAATAAAACCTGTAATTTCATAGCATTTCAGAATTTTCAATGCAATTTACGAAAAATTCAACCACCTCTTCGCGGAGTTACTAACAGGACAAGGCCATAGCCGGGTCAGAAATTCGGACTAAGCAGGTATCTGCTGTAAAAGTCATTGATAACATCCACAGCCTCCTGGGCAGTATCAACAACAGTAAAGAGTTTAGAGTCTTCAGGGCTTATATTTTTGTGTTCTTCCATCACCTTATCTTCGATCCAGTCAATCAGACCCTTCCAGAATTTAGTCCCCACAAGCACAATTGGAAATTTCCCGATCTTCCCTGTCTGAATCAGTGTGGCAGACTCAAAAAATTCGTCAAATGTCCCAAATCCGCCAGGAAGAACGATGAAACCCTGTGCATACTTCTGGAACATTACTTTTCTGACAAAGAAATGTTTAAAAGTGATCAGTTTATCATTGTCGATATACGGGTTGGATCCCTGTTCAAAAGGAAGGTGGATATTCAATCCCACACTTTTGCCGTTTCCTTTCCGCGCACCCTTGTTTGCTGCCTCCATAATACCTGGGCCACCGCCAGTAATCACTCCGTAACCGTTTTGAGTCAGCCTGTAAGCTATATCCTCAGCCAATAGGTAATACTCATTCTCCTCTTTGGTCCTTGCCGAGCCGAATATGGAAACACAGGGGCCTATGGAACTCAACTTTTCAAATCCTTCCACAAACTCTGCCATGATCTTGAATATCTGCCAGCTGTCTGAGGCCTTTATCTCGTTCCAGTTCTTTTCACTAAAGGCCTTTTTTATTTTCTCTTCACTTGAATTCATTAATTTTATCGTTTTTTTTTTATGGTACAGCAATATAGCAATTCTTTGCTATGGCTACAACAGCCTCAGAATGTTGTTCGAATCATAATTTTTAATCCCTCAGCGAATTAAGTATCAGTAGGCCACCCAAGGTAGGTTAAGTGATGTAATTGAGATTTTCTCCCATCTATTGGATTCCATCCTCCCACTTTTACCTTCCTGGTTCCCTCATTACCTGGTCTTTTCTGGTATGGCCTCAATATGTATTCTGAAACAGGTGAACCGCGTTACAAATCAATTTTTACAGCAAATTCAGTACGCAGGCACTGACCCGTGTAGCTGTTATTAACCATTGCTACCTTCTCCGGAGTTCCTGCTGCTATGATCTCTCCTCCGCCTGTTCCCCCTTCCCTGCCCAGATCGATGATATGGTCCGCCACTTTGATGACATCCATGTTATGCTCGATCATGATCACCGTATTACCTTTTTCGATCAGACGTGCAACCACATCCAGCAACACCCGCACATCTTCAAAATGCAGACCGGTTGTTGGCTCATCCAGAATATAGAGGGTTTTTCCGGTATCCTTTCTGGATAACTCCGATGAAAGTTTCACACGTTGTGATTCACCACCTGAAAGTGTTGTTGAGGGTTGTCCCAGCCTGATATATCCCAGGCCCACATCTTTCATGGTTTTGAGCTTCCGTTTAATGTTGGGTATGTTTTCGAAAAACTCCAGCGACTGATTGATAGTCATCCTGAGCACATCATTGATATTTTTTCCCTTGTATTCAACTTCCAGGGTCTCCCTGTTGTACCGTTTACCCCGGCATGTCTTGCACTGCACGTAAACATCCGGTAAAAAATTCATCTCAATGGTTTGCACACCGGCACCACCACAAGTCTCGCATCTGCCGCCTGCAACATTAAAGGAGAACCTTCCCGCTTTAAAACCCCTGATCTTTGCATCCGGTGTCAACTCAAATAATTTCCTGATGTCGCCAAACACATTTGTATAGGTTGCAGGATTCGAACGCGGGGTACGTCCCAGGGGAGACTGGTCTACCTCGATGACCTTATCAATATGTTCTAATCCTTCCAGCGACACGTACTCCAATGGTGCTGTTTGTGCCCTGTGCAGCTTACTGCTCAGGATCGGGTGAAGGGTATCATTCACCAGTGTGGACTTTCCACTACCGCTCACACCAGTAACACAGATAAACATTCCCAGTGGAAACACAGCATCCACATTTTTGAGATTGTTGCCTGAAGCGCCCTTCAAAACCAGGTTTTTACCATTGCTCGCCCTCCTTTTTTCCGGTACACTGATTTCCCGGGTGGCATTCAGATAGGCCGCTGTCAGCGAATCCGTCTTTCTGATCTCCACTGGCGTGCCATCTGCCACCAGGTGTCCTCCGTGCCTTCCGGCTCCCGGACCCAGGTCTAGAATATGATCCGCTGCAAGCATCATCTCCTTATCATGCTCCACAACGATCACCGAGTTCCCCTGGTCCCGCAACTTTTTCAGCGATTCGATCAGCTTCATGTTATCCCGCTGATGCAAGCCGATGCTCGGTTCATCAAGAATATACAGCACATTAACCAGCCGTGATCCAATCTGGGTGGCCAGTCTGATCCGCTGACTCTCACCCCCTGATAGGCTCCGTGATGTTCTGTTCAGAGAAAGGTATCCCAGTCCCACATCCTTCAGAAAACTGAGCCGCGACCTGATCTCTTTCAAAACCTCACGCGCTATCTCATTCTGACGATAGGAAAGCCGCTCTTCTAATCCGTCAAACCAGTTATACAAATCATCAATATCCATGGAGGCCAGTTCCGAAATATTCTTCTGGTCAATCCTGAAATGCAGCATCTCAGACCGAAGTCTGTGGCCATGACACTCCGGACAGGTCACCTTCCGTATGAACTGTTTTACCTGCCTTTTGCTCCGCCCCGACGATCCCTCGTTTAACTGATGGTTTACAAACTGGATCACTCCATCAAAACTCAAAAAATAGTTGGATGAGGTTCCCAGTGGAGTATTTTCAAGTTTCAGAGGCTCTTCCGAACCGAACAGGATGACCTGTATGGCCTCATCCGGTATCTCACTTACAGCCGTGTCCAAATCGAATTTATACTTTCTTCCAATGGCTTCAAGCTGCCAGAAAATGAGTGCGTTCCGGTATTTTCCAACCGGCTCCAACGCTCCCTGACGAATGGTCTTATTCCGGTCGGGAATGATCTTGTTGATGTCCACATCGTTGATACTCCCCAGCCCGTTGCATTTCTGACATGCTCCGTGGGGCGAATTAAAGGAAAAGCTATGGGGCGCTGGTTCATTATAGGAAATTCCACTGGTGGGACACATGAGCATACTGGAAAAAAAACGGGGTTCATGGGAATCCTTCTCCATGATCATGGAAACACCCTTTCCTTCGCGCATGGCTATATTGACCGATTCTTTTAACCGTTTGTCATCCTCCTCCCGCACCTGAATCCGGTCTATGACAAGCTCAATGTCGTGCATTTTATAACGATCCGTACGCATACCCGCAACAAGTTCCCTGATTTCACCATCGATCCTTACATGCAGATATCCCTTTTTACGGATCTGCTCAAATAGTTCCCTGTAGAGCCCCTTCCGGCCTTTAACTACCGGTGCCAGCACATATATCTTCTTCCCTGCAAAAATTTCCCTGATAAGGGAGAGTATTTCATCCTGGGTGTATTTAACCATCTTCTCACCAGTCACATAGGAATAGGCATCCGATGCCCTGGCATAGAGTAACCGCAGAAAATCGTACACCTCGGTGATCGTCCCCACGGTAGAGCGGGGATTCTTGTTGGTTGTCTTCTGCTCGATTGAAATTACCGGACTTAACCCTGTGATCCGGTCAACATCAGGTCTTTCCAGGTTCCCCAGAAACTGACGAGCATAGGCACTCATGGTCTCTACATACCTGCGCTGACCCTCGGCATAAATCGTGTCGAATGCCAGGGATGACTTCCCGCTACCACTTAAACCTGTTACTACAGTAAGCTGGTTCCTGGGAATGGATACATCTATATTCTTCAGGTTATGTTCCCTGGCTCCGTAAACCTGTATATAATTTTTTCTTTCCGACATGAATTCAATGATCGTGCAGCCCACAAATTAACATAATTTCTCCTGGTCTTTACTTTTGCATCTCCCTTGCATTTTCTTCCGGTATCATGATTTCATAAGCCTTCCCGCTGCTATTGGTTAAATTATTTTCCCGCAGCCATGGATTAAAAAATTTCAGTAGCTTATAATTTGTCTGATGCTCCTTAGCGAAATCTGCAAAATCGTCTACCGGTGCATTTATGGTTACAACTCTGTAAGGCACCGGATGGTAAACATCCCTGTTTGAGAT
Source organism: Bacteroidales bacterium (assembly GCA_040880545.1). GTDB lineage: Bacteria > Bacteroidota > Bacteroidia > Bacteroidales > M55B112. The sequence goes on from JBBDIE010000180.1 coordinate 6,791, forward strand.
ATGAAACCCGTACGCTGCAGGATCCTCAAGGATCAGCTTGAATGCCAATACCCTGAACAGGTATCGTGCCGTCTCATCATTCAGTAACAGATCATAATAACGCTCCTCTTTCTGACGGGTAATCTGACGATCCATTCCCCTTCTGCCAGCATTATAGGAGGCGGCCGACATGGTCCAGTTCTTATATTTTTCAAAGGACTCCTTCAGATATTTACAGGCAACAACTGTTGACTTTTCAAGATGGTATCGCTCATCAACCTCACTGTTAATTTCAAGCCCGTATTCGATCCCTGTCCCTTTCCTGATCTGCCAGAATCCAACCGCACCAGCAGGAGAAACTGCATTTGACAGGTTACTCTCCGCGATAACCAGGTATTTGAAATCATCGGGCACACCCTGCTCCTTCAGTATCGGTTCGATCAGTGGAAAATACCGGTTCGACAGCTTTATCATGAGGATCGTCTGCGAATGAAAAAAAGTATTGGACAGCAACTCCCTGTCGAGCGATTCCTTCACATCAAAAAATTCCAGTGGAACCTTCTCCCCTGCAAAATCAAGCTTTTCGGGTACCTCGAACGGGAAAATGCCATAATACGTTTTATCCACAGGCTCTACCGGTTCAGGATCAGTTGTTCCCCCGAAACTGATCTTTCCAATGGTAAATACGCCAATTACCGATAAGATTATGATGGTCAGGGGGATGATCCATCTCCTTCCGCTCATAATTCTCCTGGATTTATCTGCTTTCATAAATACTGGTTTCGTTCAGATGCAAAAGTAGTGCATCATTTCATTGATACAAAGGAATAACAACCGATTGCCACCGAAGTTGCGGATCGGGCTGAAAAAGATGCCCCGTAAAGTTATAAATAATCAGAATGAATAATTCACCCCTGTATAGAGGCCGAATGTAAAAGGCCTGGTTACAGGAAGGTAATCATTGTTTACGGAATTGAGGTAATATCTGAAACGTGGTTCAAAGGTAAGGCTTAATCGCGTAAACAGGTCGTATTCAAAACCTACGCCGGCGTTTCCCGAATAATTGATGCTGCGTATATCCTCTGCCTCTCCGATTTTCATGCTTCCCGCCCCTGTAATTGCCGAAACAGAATTGTTCACCAGCAGGTTGGCACTCAGTCCGCCGTTCAATTGTACCACCAACGACCTGTCGATAATCTTATATTTAAGGATGAACGGAACCTCGAGATAGTCAAAAGTCTGGGTAAAACCTTCAACGATATTGTCGTCTATGGTCATCACATCCGGTTGCAGCATGTGGTAATCTGTCAGCGAACCCTCATCGCTGTAATTATTTACAAAATTGTCCGTCCCTGTGGATACTATTTTTCCCATGGAGTTAGACACACTGACAATCTGATTGGAACCGTCGGCACTGAATTCCATCCGATTCGGATACCAAGTATTCCGAAAATTACTGTAATCACCAATATTCACCCCCATCCTGGTATAAAACAGGCCGGTTTCAACGGTGAGCCGGCCCGACTGGCTGTAACTGACCTGTACCCCGCCAGCATAAGTCATTCTTGCCGATTCTGAACTGTTTACGGCTGCATTTTTTGTGACGTCAGATGAGGCAGCATCACGATAACTATACAACGGCGAGAGCGTGGCTCCAACTTGCCAGCTTCCCGAATTCTCATCATTTCCCGGATGGACATCTGCAATAGTTGCAGGATGCAAAATTCTGAGTAAACTGTCTTCGTTCACTTGAAATTCAGCAGCTTGCCTGCTTTTTTCCAGTCTGATCTCACCCCCTTCTGTTACATCTTCATCTGCCAACATCAGACGGGAAGGCTCCTCCCCTGTTTCCGAAAGGTTAGATTTATCCTCCCTTGTCATCTCCTGTAATGCAATAATGATCTTTTCCTCAAACCGGGTTTTCCGCTGACCCGCATCACGGGCAACATGCGCTTCTGTTTCCTGCTTCTGCTGTATCCCGGTAACCATCTCCCGCTCCCCCGATAACTTTTTCCTTTCACTTTCAAGGTCAGGCAAATCCTGCCTCTCTGCAGAATCAGCCGGGACCAACGGAACTGTTTCCGGGCCTTTCCCTGCATATTCTGTCGACTGGTCACTTACCAGGAGAGTAATACCAACTGTAATTGCCAGTGCAAGACCGGCAGCAGCGGCCAGAATAATAAGCAGCCTTCGGCGTGAATCACCCCTGCCAATCTTAGAAGCGACCCCTTCCCATACCGATTCGGGTGGTTCAGGATTAAATCCTGCCATCTTCCCGGCCAGGCCGCCACGTTTTATTTCTTTATCGTTCCTCATCTGAACTTGCTGCTTCCATATATCTTTTTAACTTTCTCCTGTAAAATGGCCCGCGCCCTTGAAAGATTCGATTTGGAGGTGCCTTCCGTAATATTCAACATCTCCCCTATCTCTTTATGATTATATCCTTCAATGGCATAGAGGTTGAAAACCATCCGGTATTTCGGAGTCAGCTCCCGGATCAGATCCACCAACGCCTCTGCCTGCAGTGCATCAAGAACATCGTCCGTTACCAATTCATTTTGCAAAAGAGGCGCTTCATCAATCCTCTGCATCACCACCCTGCTCCTGTATTTCTCCAGTGCAGTATTGATCATCACCCTCCGGATCCAGCCCGGAAAAGCCTTCGCATCCCTGACCTGGCCCATCTTTTTAAAGACCTTTACAAATCCATCCTGCAGAATATCATGTGCATCCTCTTCCGACGAGGAATACTGTAAACACAACCCGTACATGGCAGCGCTGAACTGTCTGTACAGTCTTTCCTGACTGCCAGGATCTCCTTTTCTGCAGCCTTCAATCAGTATTTCCAGTTTTTCTGTCAACCAGTATTTTCCTGTTTGCTAAGTTAGTGTAATTCACAGAGACCTATCAAAAATTATGCCTCCCTGAAATAACTCCAACCCCGACAGATAGCTGCAAACTGGCAGGAATAATCACCCGGTTTTTTTCACTTATCTGCTCATTTGAGTCAAGATGCATCCTTATAAAAAAGGGTTGCGTTGATGGTACACGCAACCAATATGCGTTGGGAATCATCCTGTTTTCAGATCAACGATACAATGTTTAATTTTGTAAAAAGTGAAAAGATGAAGAAAATAGGAATCATATTAATGGCAGGGTTATTATGCTGGGGTTGCGACTGGTTTGTCCCGGAAGACACTGTGTTCGATTACAATAAAAAATCTGCCGGGGTTATTACCGCGAACAACGATTTTGGCCTGGAACTATTTAATATAGTGATGAAGAAAGAGTCCCTTCCGAATATCATGATTTCACCCGCTTCTATCAGCCTGGCCATGGGGATGGCATACAACGGGGCAGATGGAACGACCCTGGAGGCATTCGACAGTGTTTTCAATTATGAAGGGCTGACACGTGCGGAGGTCAATGAGATCACAAAGGAACTCATCCATACGCTTGTTACCAACAGCCGGGGAAACCTGCTGGAAATCGCAAATTCGGTCTGGTACCGTACCGGGTTCCCGGTATACCAGAGTTTCATCGAAACCAACAAAACCTACTATAACGCTGAGGTTAGGGAACTCGATTTTTCTGCTCCCTCCGCCATCGATGAGATCAATGATTGGGTTGCGGACAAAACACACAACAAGATTGATAAGATTATTGAAGAACTTTCCCCCCAATCCATGCTGTTGTTGATCAATGCACTTTACTTTAACTGCAAATGGGAAATTGAATTTGATCCGGATGATACGAAACAGGAGATGTTCTACAACGAGGATCAGACAAACCAGGGCGAAGTGGCGATGATGACCACAGAAAGTAATTTCAGTGTAGCTTCAATCGAAGATATCACTGCAGTACAGCTACCTTATAAGAACAAAAAGTTTTCGATGTACCTGTTTCTGCCAGACCAGGGAACCACCGTAGCGGAAATTTCAGCCCAACTGGATGGCGCCATGTGGGCAGGCTGGATGGAAGAGTTCCGGGAACACAATGAGGTGCAGGTAACCATGCCGAAATTCACCTTTGAATATCAGCGATCACTGTTGGAAGATCTCTCAGATATGGGCCTGGGCGTGGCATTCACTGATCAGGCAGATTTTTCCGCGATCAGCGATATTGACTTGCTTATCAGCAAGGTGATCCACAAAACATTCATCCAGGTAGACGAAGAGGGTACCGAAGCCGCTGCGGTCACCGCTGTTGAATTCGAATTAACCTCCACGGAACCTGAAAAGAAGGTGATCCGTCTCGACAGACCGTTCCTGTTTGTCATTACGGAGAATTCAAGTAATGCCATCGTGTTTATGGGAAAACTTGGGAAGCCGGAATAATAGTTTTAGATATGGATCACCTCACCATAAGCCGCTGCCGCTGCCTCCATGATGGCCTCAGACATCGTCGGATGCGGATGAACCGATTTGATAATCTCCTCTCCGGTGGTCTCCAGCTTCCTGGCAACGACCAACTCTGCAATCATCTCTGTAACATTGGCCCCGATCATATGGGCACCCAGCAACTCACCGTACTTCTCATCGAATATCAGCTTCACAAATCCTTCCTTTGCCCCTGCTGCTGATGCCTTTCCAGATGCAGTGAAGGGGAATTTTCCAATCTTTACCTGGTAACCAGCCTCTTTGGCCGCCTTTTCAGTCATCCCCATGGAGGCAATTTCCGGACTTGTATAGGTACAACCCGGTATGTTGGAATAATCCACCGGCTGCGGATGATGCCCCGCAATCTTTTCCACGCATACAATTCCTTCTGCTGAAGCTACATGGGCCAGAGCAGGCCCGGCTACTATATCACCAATGGCATAAATTCCATCCACGTTGGTCCTGTAATACTCGTCAACCTTCACTTTGCCATCGACTGTATCAATTTTCAGTTCCTCCAGTCCAATATTTTCTATGTTCGGAGTGATCCCGACTGCCGACAGAACAATATCAGCCTCTACCGTTTCATTACCCTTCTTTGTCTTGATAGTAACCTTGCACTTCTTGCCTGAAGTGTCTACCTTCTCAACGGAAGCAGAGGTCATCACCTTCATACCCGACTTTTTGAATGACCGCTCCAACTGTTTGGAAACTTCTTCATCTTCCACGGGAACCACGTTGGGCAAAAATTCAACCAGCGTAACTTTGGTACCCATGGTGGTATAGAAATTGGCGAACTCACTACCGATCGCCCCCGATCCAACAACAACCATCGATTCCGGAAGCTTGTCCAGTGTCATCGCCTTCCTGTATCCGATAATCTTCTTCCCGTCCTGTTTCAAATTCGGTAACTCACGCGAACGGGCCCCGGTGGCAAGAATAATATGCTTTGCCTCCACATCGGTCGATTTCCCCTTCTCATCGGTAACTGTTACTACACCCTTCGACTTCAGTTTCCCTGTTCCGCTGATCGATTCGATCTTGTTCTTTTTGAACAAGTACTGTATACCATTACTCATGCCGTTTGCCACGGTCCTGCTACGCTCAACCACTTTGCTGAAATCGGCCTTAGCCTTCCCTTCTATCACAATTCCATAATCCCCGGCATGCTGCAGGTATTCCAGTACCTGTGCACTTTTCAGTAGTGATTTCGTGGGGATACAACCCCAATTCAAACATATTCCACCAAGGGATTCTTTTTCCACCACGGCAGTTTTTAAACCAAGTTGCGAAGCACGAATAGCAGCCACGTATCCTCCGGGACCGCTGCCAATAACTAAAACATCATATTTCATTAGTATACAATTAGGTTAAACTTTTGTAATTCTATTATTTTATAACTATAAAAATGGCCATTCCAATATTGATGCCATGAAACCCTCATCTGTTTTCATGGTCTTTTGCGAAAGATATTACCGCGGGTTTCATATTCTAAATTTTCAGGACAGATCGTCTGTATAACAACAAAACTACAAATCAGTTTTCAAAAAAGACAAGAAAGTGCTTCAAAACTTGCTTAATGGGAAATAAAAGAAATACTCAATAATAGTTCGACGGATCGACATTTTCCTCTTTCTGCCGAACCTCATAATGAAGATGGCTGCCGGTAGAAAGTCCCGTATTACCCACCGTTCCAATTTGTTGCCCGATCTTTACCGTTTCACCTACGGCTACCATCAGGTCATCCAGATGAGCATAAAGGGTAACAAATGGTTCCTGGTGTTTGATAATTACCAGCTTACCATACCTGGAATGATATTCTGATGTTACAATCACACCATTGGCAGTGGCAAATACCGGGGTACCCCGCGGTGCTTTGAAATCGATCCCCTTATGGGTCATCATCTCACCGGTGATGGGGTGGTTGGCCTCCTTGTTGTATGTAAAGGTAACCGCCGTTTTATATTTTTCATCCAGTGGAAAACGGGAAGGAATATCTGGTTCTGATTTCCCTGGAAAACTTCCGTTATTGCCCGATTTGAGACTTACCAGAGGTGCCGGTTCCATATCCCGGACTAAGGGTTGCTGAAATGATAATGTCAATACCCCGATAACGGGGATTACAATGAGGTAATACCACCGGTTACCTCCCGTCGATTTTTTATTTGTCAACATAATTATTCGCTTTTTAAGTGTTGAATTTTGGAAATAACTGGCAAACGCAGGATCATACCTCCTGGTCAACTCCGATGAAAGTAACTGCATATAGTCAATTAGTCCCTGTTTATCGGTATGGGCCACCTGATCAGCAAGATACTCATGATTATCCCGCATATACCTGCTGAATAAGAATACCACCGGATGGAACCACAGAAAAGAACAGATCAGCTCTGCAAACAACAAATCAATGGAATGCAGTTGCCGTGCATGTACCATCTCATGGCTTCTTAATGGTGAATTTTCATCAAAAAACGCTTCCCTGCCGATGTAAACAGTTCGGAACATGGTAAATGGGGAGATTGATTCCGGTTGAAGGTTCCATTTAATGCCATTCTGCCGCACGACAATTCCGATGTTGTATCGCTTCCTGATGATCAAGTACTTTCCGCCTACCCTCAGGAACCGGAAAAGTGAAACAGCTGCATAAAAAAGCCAAATCAGATTTACCATTGGAAATGTTTTCTCCTCCGCTATTGGTCCATGGGGCACCGCA
>JBBDIE010000180.1:13961-66890 GCA_040880545.1 Bacteroidales bacterium
CAGATTTACCATTGGAAATGTTTTCTCCTCCGCTATTGGTCCATGGGGCACCGCACCACCCTTCATCAAATTGTCCCAGTCGATGCCCGGGGTGTAATCCAGCAACATAATTTCAGCTTCCGAAACCGGGAACCGAATGAATGGGAGAAGGAAGGAACATGCGAAGGCGAGCAGCATATAAAACCGGTTGAAATGAAAAAAGGTAAACCGCAAAAATATAATCCTGTATATCATGTAAAATACCAGGATAGCGATGGAAACCTTGATCAAATAAATCGCAAAACTCATTCCTCCTCCTTTCTGATCTTTCGAATCTTTTGATCAATCAAACTGCGTATTTCTTCCAACTCAGTAAGATCAACTTCTTCGTTGCCGGTAAAAAATGAAGCAAAATCCACAACTGAACCTCCAAAATGGTCCGAGATCATGTTGTTTACATGTTTTCTAAAGTATTCCCCCTTTTTCACCTTTGGAAAATATTCATGTGTTTTCCCATAACTGTGATATCCGATGTACCCTTTTTTCACCAGTACCCTGATCACCGTAGAGAGCGTAGTATAGGCAGGACGTGGTTCAGGGAATGCCTCAACGATATCCTTGAGAAACCCCTTTTCCAGCTTCCATAAGTTCTGCATTACCTGCTCTTCAGCCTTTGTTAGTTCTTTCATGCAACAAATATATAACTATTTTTATAGTTGTGCAACTATTTTTATAATCATATTACTATAAAAACAGTAACAAATCTGTTTTTCCCTCATTTTTAATATATTAGTTGGCTTCATTCACCATTCCCACCCAAATCACTTCAATAAAACATATTATTGTTTTGCGATAAATATGAAATTGGTATACTAACAACCTGGTCCTTTTCGTTAAATTCACAAGCAGTTACATTACAAAACTCCTCGATTAATTGGCATCAAAAATTTAAGTTCAGGCAGCCTTTACTTATGTTCAACACAATCTTATAATTGCCAGAAAAAATACGCATAATATGTTGTCGTGCTTACTAAGAAAGTGTTCGTAGCAATGCTTAAGATTACTGTTTTGAAGTCGGGAATAAGGCAGCTATAGACGTTTTCCCCAATAATACCTACATTTGCTACAGCATATATATTTTCATGGCTGCAAACAAAAAAAATTCGGCATTGAAGGTGCGTGAAGGGGTATCCCAACCCTCCTCGTTGAATGAACGTGCAATTGAGCAGATAAGGCGCTCCATGAAACAGCCGGCAACAGCAGAAGTATTGATCAAGGAACTGCTTGCCGGAAACAGAACGGCACTGTCACAGGCGATCACCCTGGTGGAGAGTGCCCTTCCCGGACACCTGGAAACAGCACGGGCTTTGATTAACATGGCGATGCCTTTTGCCGGCAAATCCCTTCGATTAGGCATTACCGGGGTCCCGGGTGCAGGAAAGAGCACATTCATCGATTTTTTTGGTAATTTCCTTGTGAAATCGGGCCACAGGCTCGCCGTGCTGGCTGTCGATCCAAGCAGTGAAAGGTCAGGGGGATCAATTCTTGGTGATAAAACCCGCATGGAGACACTTGCAGGCCTGGAACAGGCTTTCATCAGGCCTTCCCCTTCGGGAGGGACACTGGGCGGTGTAGCCAGAAAAACAAGGGAAACAATCATACTCTGCGAAGCTGCCGGCTATGATACCATCATTGTGGAAACCGTGGGAGTGGGGCAATCAGAAACGACTGTCCACTCCATGGTCGATTTTTTCCTGGTGTTGATGATCCCGGGTGCGGGAGACGAATTGCAGGGAATGAAACGGGGTATCATGGAATTGGCAGACGCAATTCTTATAAACAAATCCGACGGTGACAACATTGAACGGTCACAGCGGGCGAGGGCTCAGTTTGCCAATGCACTGCATCTGTTCCCCCCTCCCCCTTCAGGATGGACCCCACAGGTGTTAACCTGTTCATCCATTGAGGGAACTGGGGTTCCCGATGCATGGAGGTTGATCGGGGAATACAAAGCGCTGGTTACAAAAAACGGGTATTTCGGAAAACGCAGAGCGGAACAAAGCACTTACTGGATGCACCAGGTCCTTAACGAGGGAGTAAAAAACCGGTTCTTCCAGGACCCGCAGGTAAAAAAAAGGATGAAAGATCTGGAAAAAATGCTGGAGAAAGATCAGATCAGTTCCTTCGAAGCCGCAACAGAATTGCTGGAAAAATTCTTTCCCGGAAATTCCGGCAAAGAAAAATAGCGCTTATATAATTTTTACACCTGGCCTGTCCTAGTCAAACAAAAAGGTCGTATAATTGTACTAAATATTAACTTCAACAATTTCAAATTTTAAACTTCAGGAACTGTCCATGGATCAACTGCGGAAAAAAGCTAACTTTTAAACTGTTCCACAATGGTTCCGTCAACCAATCAAACAAAAACCATGATGAAAAAAATTCTTTTTCTGCTTGCTGCCATAGTCATGTTCGGCTGTGGTGATGACAAGGGCTATACGATCAACATCCAGCTTGAAGAGATGGCTGGAGCCAATATGGTCCTCAAACAAAATGTTTCCGGTGAACTGATATCTCTTGATTCGGTGATACTGGACGAGAATGGTGCCGGAGTGATATCCGGGGCAGCCACTGCACCGGAGCTGGTGTTCCTGGGTGAATCGGGCAAGCGTGAATCGCTGGCAATCTTTCTTGATAATTATAATTATACGATATCGGGGACCCTGGAAGATGTAAATATAGTGGCCGATGGTGGCCCACAGGTGGAGTATAACAGCTATAAAGAGGGTATTGTACCATTCCAGGAAAAGCAAAAAGCCATTACCGACAAGTATTACGCGGCACAGTCTGCAGAAGTGAGTGAAGACAGCATCAATGCCATACTGCAAAATTATTACGCGGTCAATGATGAGAAAAAGAGTTATGATTCAATCTACATCATCGAAAATTCCACATCCCCCGTCGCTGTCTACCTGCTTCGTGGCTTGTATCACCAGTTTGATGCAACAGAACTGGAAGCATGGCTGGCCAGGTTGGATGAATCATTGCACAATACTTCCTATTACACTTTCATGGCAGATCATCTGCAGAGAATGAAAAATGTAATGGTCGGTAACCAATACACAGAGCTGGAATTACCAGGTGTTGACGGAGAGTTGGTGAAACTGTCTGATATTGCCGGAAATGGTATTCTGCTCATCGATTTCTGGGCAGCATGGTGTGGCCCTTGCAGAGTGGCCAATCCGGGGATTGTTGAACTCTACAAGGAGTTCCACGAACAAGGATTCGATATTGTCGGGGTCTCGCTCGACCGAACGAAAGAGGAGTGGTTGCAGGCGATCGAAGATGATGGTTTAACCTGGCATCATATGTCGGATCTGAATTTCTGGCAATCGGAAGCCGCAAAAAAATATGCGGTCTCATCTATACCTCACACGGTGTTGCTGGATGGAGAGGGAGTGATCATCGGTAAAAACCTTTCAAAGAAAGAGCTGAGAGAGAAACTGGTTGAACTTCTGGGAACATAAACCTTCAGCAATCCGGTCAGGAATTGTATTTCTGTTTGAAATACTCGTAGGTTGCAAGCTGTGACCTTAGAGCAGGCTGGTCATTTCTAATGCGGACATTCATCAGGTTCTCATCGATCATGCTTGCCTTGACATTGTCGGAAAGCTGGATATTCAGCACATCCATAATTTCATCCTTCAGTTCCGGTTCATAGATGGGGAATACACACTCGATCCTTCGAGTCAGGTTGCGCTTCATCAAGTCAGCCGATCCCATATACACCTTAGGCTTTCCGTTGTTGTGAAATACAAACACACGGGCATGTTCCAGGAACCTGTCGACGATCCTGATCAGCCGTATATTTTTACTGTACGGCTGATTAGGTTGCAGGATACAGATACCACGAATGATAATATCGATTTTAACACCGGCTTCACTGGCCCTGTATAATTCTTCCACCAGTGGGACATCCTGCAAACCGTTCATTTTAAGTAAAATATACGCCTCTTTTCCCTTTTTTATATTTTTCACCTCCTGCCGTATCAGTCTGGTGAACTGGTTTGACAGGTTGAAACCCGGAACCAGGAGGTGCTCAAATTTACACTTGTAATGCTGATCTTCCAGGTAGCGGTACAGATCTTTTACCTCATTGACGATTCCAATATGGGAGGTGAACAGGCCGTGATCTCCGTAAAGTTTTGCAGTTTTCTCGTTAAAATTTCCTGTTCCCAGGTATACCTGGTCCCCTATTTCACTTCCCTCTTCACGGATAACCAACGCCAGCTTGGCATGTACCTTCAGTTTGGGGATACTATACAAAATCCTGATACCGGCTTTTTTCATCTCGGAGGCCCATTCCAGGTTTGCCTCCTCATCAAAGCGTGCCTTCAGCTCAACAAAAACAGTCACCTTTTTACCATTCTCTGCAGCATTGATCAACGTCTTGATAACAGTAGAGTTCTCCGCAACACGATACTGGGTGGTCTTTATCTCAACAACGGATCCATCCCTTGACGCTTCACTAAGAAAGTCAATCAGGTAATCATAACGCTGATAGGGTACATTCAGAAGAAGGTCCCTCTCTTCGATCAGACTGGCCAGGCTCCCCTGGTAATTTTCGATCACTGGGATGGGCATGGGGGGCCACTTATCAATCTCAAGTTCCGGACTGACCGGATTCGGAAAAGTAAAAAAGTCTCTGAAATTATGCCTGCTGCCTCCCTTAACAAGTGTATCATCTTCAAGAAAAAACGATTTTATCAGGTAGTTCAGTAATTTTTTGGGCATGGATCGATCGTACTGGAACCGGTTGGGTTTACCCAGGGAGCGATGCTTTTTAAGATCCTCAATCACATCCAGAAGATCTTCACCTTCGTAATCATCGTATTCCAGGTCTGCATCTCGGGTAAGTTTGATGGAAAAGTAACGATTTACAATGAACCCAGGGAAAATTGCATCAGCGTGCCTCATGATCATATCCTCCAGGAACATAATCTTATGCTTGTCCCCTTCCGAAGGTAATTCAATGAAACGGGGCAGGTTCCTGTCCAGCGGAACCTTAATAATTCCATACTGTTCCCTTCGCTTTCCAGTTTTTTTGTCAAACCTGTCGCGGATAACCATCTCCAGTGCCAGGTAGATATTACCCGTCTGCAGAAATGGCCTGATCCTGTACTTCAGCAACAGCACCGGTTGTATCTGGGTAAGTACCTCAATATAGAAAATGTCCTTGATGAATTTCTTATCTTCAGGCGACAACTCCTCCTTGGTATCCACAAAATAGATGTTGTTCTTTCTCAGTTCGGGAACGATCTCCTCTTCATATACCTTGTGAAATACTACTTGCTGTTCCGAAACAATCTCATTTATTTCATGGATCACCTTTTCCGGCTGCACTCGCCTGACCTGCTCCGGAAAGCGCTTTTCCTGCCGCATCAATTGTCTGTAGTAACTCATCCTTACCGAATAGAACTCCTCCATGTTGTTGGAATAAATGGCCAGGAACTTAATCCGCTCATACAGGGGGAGCGACCTGTCCATTGCCTCCTCCAGCACCCTGTAGTTAAAAGATAACCAACTGATATCCCTGTTGAAGAATTCGTATTTACCCATTTCGTACCGTTTAGCAAGATGAAATAATGACAAGAAATTACCCGAAACACAAAGATAAAAAATTATGGGAGATGTGGATGACCAGGACAGCCGCTGATCCACGGGTTTATGTAGCCCGGCACGTTCAATAAAAAACTGCCAGTCAGGCCAATGGCTTATGACTGACAGTTTCCCCGCAAAAAAAATAGATTAGCTGACCAGTACTTCTCCCTTGATCCTCAGGATAAGGTTGCTGCGTTTGGGATCGTTGGTGATGACCGTTACATTCTTGTTCTGGTTTCCTCTTTTACCAGCAGGATTAAATATGGTTTTGATCTTCACACTTTCACCAGGTTCGATCTGCTTTTTCTCCGGTTGAACTGCCGTACATCCGCACGATGATTTGATCTTCCTGATAAAGAGGGTCGATTTGCCGTTATTGGTCAGTATAAAATCATGTTCAAACTTTTCATTTTGCTTAAGTTGTCCGAAGTTGACCTCAGGTGTTTGTACAGACACCTGGGGGGCATTTGCCAGTTCCATTTCAGACAAATTGGTAAAATCTTCTGTTATGTTTGCAGAAATTACCAGGCTGTAACTCCTGTCAGAGACTCCGTCTACAGTCACATTCACCCTGTCCAGCAGCATGCCCCAGTCATCTTTCAGCTTGGCATCATAATTTGCAACAATAAATCCTTTTTCATGGGGTTTCAATATTTCCGGTACAAATTTTATGTCAAGATGCCTGGGAACCCGCTCCAGTCCGAGCTTGATCGCCTTATCGGAATCATTGATCACCTCCATGCTGTAGTCCTTCTGCTCCGTGTTATTTACGTTGCCGAATGCCAGATGGTTCGCTTTCAGCCGAAGTCCTCCCATGCTGTACCTGTAGTCATCGGCCACGGACTGAGGTTTGGGAGTAACTTCTCCCCTGATGGTAAGCCTCACTGGCCCCTGATCCGTATTTGAATCCACGTACAGGAATTTCGTAAATGCATTGGGCCTGCCTGCCGGATCGAATGTGGCTGCTACAAAACCGCTCCCTCCAGGTGGTACTGGTTGTTTCGTCCAGTCCGGCGCCGTACATCCGCATGTTGCCCTTACGTTCTGGATAAGCAGCGGTGCGCCGCCATTGTTCACAAATGCAAATTTTTGTGTTACTTTGCCCCCCTCCTCGGAGATCCTGCCAAAATCATGGGTTACCTTTTCAAATGAGACCTGTGGCCCCTTCGTCTGAGAGATAACTGCAACTGAAATTGCCAACATACATATTCCTGCAAAAACCTTTTTCATTAATATATAATTTGATTAAACTTCTGTATTTCTATTATTTAGTGCTTGCAAGAAAACGTCAATAGCTTTCTTATCAAGCACGACAATATATATTTTTTGTTTGCTAATATTTTACTTTTCAAGTTAATGATTACAAATTTAACGTTTAAATCAGGTAAAAGGTTGTATTCATTCCTATTTCTTTTTTACTTCAATAATCAGACCAATTGATTGAACCTCATTGTCATGAAATATGTTTATTTTTAAGGCCTCTTGAAGAATAAAAAGTGAAATTATACAAATTTATAAAATATTTCATTGCCATACTGGTTTCCCTGTCTGCCATTATTGAAGCTGAAGCACAGTTCTACAATGGCATGCAGATGACATTTGGGAAGAACAGGGTGCAGTTCAGCAGTAATTACTGGAAATTCTACAGGTTTGACCGGTTTGATGTATACTCCTATGAAGAGGGTACCGACCTGTCGCTGTATGTGGCTAATTTTGTAGAGAAGGAGTTGTCGGTTATCGAAAGGTTTTTTGATTACGACATAGAACAAAGGCTGATCTTTATCTGCTATAACAAGATGTCCGATTTCAGGCAGAGTAATATCGGCCTTTCTGCTGCCGATGAAGAATACAATATTGGGGGTACCACCCGGATCATTCAAAATAAGGTTGCATTGTACTTTGAAGGGGACCATGTGGAACTTGAGCGACAGATCCGGGCTGCTATTGCCGAGATACTGATCAATGAATTTATGTTCGGTAACAGTCTGATCACCAACGTGGCCAACACTACCACGATCAATTTATCCGACTGGTACGTAAAGGGACTCATCTCTTTTGTCTCCAATCCCTGGGATTATGAAATTGAAAACCGGGTGAAGGATGGCATCATGTCAGGAGAATTCGACAAACTTGTGAAAATAAGCGATGAAGATGCAGTTTACGCGGGCCATTCCCTATGGAAATATATTGCCGATCTGTATGGAGAGGCTATTATTCCAAATATTCTGTACATGACTAAAATAAATAAAAGTGCAGAAGATGGTTTTCTCTATGTGATGGGGCAAAAGCTCAAAGAGATATCTTCAGACTGGTCAGGCTATTACCTGGGAATGTACACAAGTGCCGATGAAAAAGGGGAGTTTCCCAATAAGGAGTATAGCGTGATCAAACCAAAAAAGGAGACGGTGATACAGCGCCCGAAGATAAGCCCCGATGGCAAGTATCTCTCCTACGTCACCAACCAGAAAGGGAAATTTAAACTCTGGATCCATGATACAGAGACCGGAAAGTCGAAGAAGATTTATCGAAAGGGACAGAAGCTTGACCAGGTCGTTGATTATTCGCAGCCTGTTACAGCGTGGCACACCTCCAGTGAGATACTTGGTTTCATCACTGAGGAAAAGGGAATCCTGCTGCTCAATTTTTATAATATTACCGAGGAAGAACTGACCACAAGGACACTGTACATTTTCGAAAAGGTGCTGGATATGGATTTTTCTCCCGATCGTAGGAAACTTGTCTTTTCAGCTGTGTTCAACGGTCAGACAGATATCTATGTCTATGACCTGGCATCTGCAACCAACGAAAGGGTGACCAATGACCTTGCAGATGACTTCCATCCTCGTTTTATCAACGGCATGGACAACATCTCCTTCACCTCAAACAGGAGATACGATACGCTGTACACCAGGTCCGATGAGCCTCCCAATAATACCACCACTGCCTTTTCAATCTATATCTACGATTACAAAACAAAGAATCCTGTACTGCGAAACATATCCGAAGGAGACTATATCAACCATATAAAGCCCGAATACATGGGGCAGGATCAGTTCATTTACCTCAGCGACAAAAACGGAATTTACAACCAGTATTACGCGGAGTATGACAGTACCATTGCATTTATAGACACCTCGATCCATTACCGTCATTTTGCAAACAGTTACCCCATTACAAATTACAACCGGAACATACTCGACATGGATGTCAACGCTGTTACAAATGACATCAGTAAAGTTATCTTCCACGATGGCCGGTATAATTTATACAAATACCCTGCTGATTTCTCTAAGCGCTTTGGTGACCGGCTGGAAAATACCGAATACCGGAGCCGGCATGTTGAAAGGTTGCTGCAGGAAGATTCACTCCATCATATTGAGCAGATGGTTATCTCCATGGATGATATTGAGGATCATCAGCTGATCATCAGGAACGATACAATCCAACTGCAGGAGTTTCCCATAAATATCAATAATTATATTTTTGAAACCGAAAAACTGAAATATTACAACGAACAGTTGAGGGACCGGGGAATATCGCTTGTACTCGATACGGACGTTGAAAAAGAGAAGGTATATATCGACTACAGACCAACCTTCTATCCTGACCAGCTAGTGAACCAGATAGATTACAGTTTTCTAAATGCCTCTTACCAGCCATTTACAGGCAACGCGTTTTATTTCAATCCGGGTTTCAATATGCTTTTCAAAGTGGGTGCCAATGATCTGTTTGAAAATTACAGGCTGGTGGGCGGGGTCCGGTTCTCATCGGACCTGAATAGCAACGAATACTTGTTAAGCTTCGAAAATCTGAAACACAGACTTGACCAGCAGGTTATATTTCACAGACAGGCCTTGAATAATCAGTTCGACAATGCCCTGGTAAAAACGTATACCCACGAACTCCTGGGCTCGGTTAAATATCCATTTAACCAGGTACTGGCACTAAAAGGGACGGCCTCTTTCAGGCACGACAATTCCATCTTCCTCTCAACAGACATTTCAAACCTGGCGCGGCCGGATATTCTGAAGGTCTGGAGCGGTGTAAAATTGGAATTGATCTTTGACAATGTTAAGCCCCTGGGAACCAACCTGAACGAGGGTACACGTTTCAAAGTGTTTGGTGAAGCATACAGGCAGATCAATGCCAGGGAATCCGATCTCTACGTTCTTGGAGTTGACTTCAGGCACTACATCAAAATTCACCGGACTCTCATCTGGGCCAACAGATTTGCAGCCAGCACCTCCTTTGGCCGGAGTCCGCTGATCTATTACCTCGGGGCAGTGGACAACTGGACCAATCTGTTCCAGTCAAGGATCCCGACTTTTGACCAGACAGTGGACATTGACTATACGAAAAATTACTCCTACCAGGCCATAGCCACGAACTTGCGTGGATTTTCACAGAACATCCGGAATGGTAGTAACTTTGCATTGATCAATTCAGAGATCCGCTTGCCCATATTCAGATATTTCGCTAATCATCCCCTAAGCTCAGCCTTTTTCAATGACTTTCAAATCGTTGGCTTTGGAGATATTGGCTCAGCATGGACAGGACTCCATCCTTTTACAGGGCAGAATCCATGGAATTCGGAAGTAATACCACCAGATCCGGAACCCGGAACCCCCGTGGTGGTTACTATCAATTCCAACCGCTCACCCATTGTGGGTGGAATCGGTTTCGGGCTCAGATCTCAGATCTTCGGCTATTTTGTAAGACTCGACTGGGCATGGGGTGTGGAAAATATGGAAATCCAGCCCCGGATTTTCTACCTATCTTTAAGTCTCGATTTCTGATCATTATGGATATAAAAACAATCATAAAACAGCATACCGGTCAATATATGGATGAGGTCATCAGGATCCGCCGACACCTCCACCAATATCCGGAACTATCATTTAATGAAACTGAAACATCGGAATATATACGTGGACTGCTGGACCAGTGGAATGTGCCATACAGTTATCCGTTCGTGAAGAATGGTATACTTGCCACTATTGAAGGGAATGGTAATGGCAGCAAGGTTATCGCACTTCGTTCAGACATGGATGCTTTGCCTGTTAATGAAGAGTCGGGACTGGAATTTGCATCTGTGAACCAAGGTGTGATGCATGCCTGCGGGCACGATATGCACATGGCCAGCCTGCTGGGCGCCATCATGGTACTCAACGGGATGAAACAATATATTGATGGAAAAGTGCTGTGTGTTTTCCAACCGGGGGAGGAGATGCTGCCAGGAGGTGCCAAATTGATGATGGAAGAGGGGTTGTTCAACGATAACAAGCCCGATATGGTCATCGCCCAGCATGTATTGCCTGAGATGGAGGCCGGATCAGTAGGGTTCAGACCCGGAAATTACATGGCTTCCGGCGATGAGATATTTATCACGGTGAAAGGAAGTGGCGGACATGCAGCGCTCCCTGAAAATATCAATGACCCAGTCCTGATGGCTTCCCATATCCTCATCACACTGCAACAGGAGATCAACAGGAAGTCGCCCAAAGGTACCCCAACGGTACTCTCTTTTGGAAAGGTCACAGCAAATGGTGCAGTCAATGTGATTCCCGATGAAGTTAAACTGGAAGGAACCTTCCGCACCATGAACGAATCATGGCGGCAAACGGCCCATGCCCTGATTGCGCAGATAGCCACAGGTATCGCTGCCAGCATGGGCGGGAAAATTGAACTGGAAATACGCCATGGGTACCCGGTGCTCGTAAATGATGAGGGAATAACGAGGAAATCCAGAGCCCTGGCAGTTGAATTTCTAGGGGAAGAACGAGTTACAGACATGGACATTAGAATGACAGCCGAGGACTTCGCGTGGTTCTCCCAGTCTTATCCCTCCATGATGTACAGAATCGGTGTTAAATCTTCAGCCTCAAATGAAATTTATCCACTTCACACGGGCAGGTTTACTGCAGACGAGAATTCCCTGCAGACAGGCGTCTCCATGATGGCATGGCTGGCAATAAATTTACTTAAGTCATAATAGTTTATGGTAAATTCATTGTATATTAGAACCGTTCTAAATAAAAATAATTAACCGATTCAATTACAGTTTTCTTAATATTGAAATTATTTTTGTACTATAGTTTAATGTATTAAAATTTTACGAAAATGGCATATGTAATAAGTGACGATTGTACCGCATGTGGTTCCTGTGTCGATGAATGTCCGGTTGATGCAATCAGCGAAGGAGATATCTATGTAATCGATCCTGAACTATGTACAGACTGCGGTGCGTGCGCAGATGTTTGCCCGGTAGAAGCAATTTCACCAGAATAGACAATCGGACCAACAAAAAAACCATTTGCCATGCGGATGGTTTTTTTTTGCTTAAACTATCCCCCCTGTCAGTCAAATCATTGGATAACCACCAACAACTGGCTTTCCGGTTAATTGCCCGAAAACGTTCGTATGTAATTTACAACAAACCAGACATTTTCATCTTCACTGATGATCTTTTTAAATGTGGGCATGTCATCCCTTCCCTCACGTGTTTTATAGAATATCTCACCATCGGTCTGTAATTGAAATTCTTCAGTTGTAAAATCTCCCGGAAATGTTTTTAACTCTTTCGAATTGGTTCCATCTCCCTTGCCGGATTTGCCGTGGCATGATTTGCAGTTCTTGGCATACAGGGATTTCCCCATAAATAGCCCATCACCATCCGTGGGATCAGTCGGATTTTTCAAATTCTTTGCAAATGAAGGAACGATCCATTCATCCTGCACCTTCTCATATTTAGCTGATGTAAAAACAAAGGCGCATACAAATAAGCCGAATACGGTAACTGTGGCAACATTGCTCAATTTTAATTTTTTCATAAAATACGTTTTTTATTATTATACATATTTGACATGGCAAAATCTATTTCTCCTTACCTAATTTCCTGATCTTATATATCTGAAAAATCAGGTACAGGATAATCCCCCATACTCCCAGGATAATAAGATTAGAAATAATGATTAAAAAGATAGGAGCATTCCCCCGGTTCCCCCACAGGGCTCCTTTTTCAAAGCTGCTTTGACTTTCCATCGGAACTCCCCATCGTATCAGTTTGCTTTTTGTGACGGTACCAAATGGATCTTCACCCTCCACCTTCACGAAGATCTCCACATCCCCTTCACTGTTCCCTGTGATATCAGTTGGAAATTCAATACTGATCTCTCCCTCTTCATTGGTATATGTATAATCACCCCCGATGGGCAACATACCCAGCATTCTCCGGATATAAAAGTGTATTTTTACACTTTCCACGGGAATGATTTGCCCTAAAGTATCCACCATACCGAAAGCAGCGAACACATATTTCACAGAATCCTTCTCAATACATTCCATCTCCAAAATGGATTCTCTCACTGATAATCTGGCTGTATCAGTACTGTAATTTTCCTGCTCATGTAACATGGCCATGAATTCAAATTGTACCCTCCCGGCCATGTCAGCAGTAAAATTGTGCTCTCCAGAATTTAATTTCCCCTGACCATTTTCATCTGTAATAACAAATCCGATAAATCCCTCCTCTGAAATTTCATTCAGGTACAGGTCTACAATTTCACCCTGGAGATAAACTATCCTGCCATGTTCCCTTGTACTTAGTGTGGCTACCAGAGTTCTGGAATTGTTATTATTTTTGTAATAAGCAAGGTATAAATTAGCTGCCGTGTTATCCTTCGTTTCACCCATACCAAAGGTATTGATCGGCAGTAAAATGCAGGCCAATATCAGTACCTGCCAGACATTGGGTTTACGAATAATTATTTTGCTATTTTTCATCATCTTCAATATTAAGATTAGAATAATTATTCGCTGTCTTCCCGAGGTTCAAACCCCTCTGTGTGGCCACATCCCAGATGGAAATAACCGGGAAATACCTTGCGAAAACAGTGATAAGTAAAATAGCACCTGCTAATGAACCTATGGTAATTGTCCACTCCTCCCAGGTGGGAATATACCGCATATAGGAGGCGGGAACATCCTGCATGGGTAGAAAAGGGTGTAGTAGTGTAGGCACAACGATCAGAAAGCGCTTAAACCATGCACTTACCAAAACTATTACAGCAATGATAAATACAGGTGTCGGTCTGCGACCTTTTCTGAATAAGAGTATTATTATCGGAATAACCATGCCTCCGATCTGTACCAGCCAGAACATCACCGCATATTTACCTTTAAATAAATCAGCCAGGTGATGTGCCTCGGCGCTGGCCATTTTATAGGCAGGAACCAGATATTCATTTACATTGAAGTAGAGATAGATCAGCAGTAGCAATACCAGTAGCTTTCCCATCTTATCGAAATGCATTGCTAAAATATATTTTTTATATGCAGGAAAATACCTGTGAAATACATACATAGCAATAAGTACAGCCGAGGCCCCTGCCACAAATGCACCGGCTACAAAATATGGACCCAGGTTTGTACTGTCCCAGCCGGGTCTGAGTGTAGTAGCAAAGAGCCATGATGTTACCGTATGAATTGCCAGTGCAACGGGGATAATGAGTATAGCCAGTATTCTGATACTTTTTTCAATGACCTTAAATTGTTCTCTGCTCCCTCTCCAGCCCAGAGCAAGGAAACGG
The DNA here is from genome assembly GCA_040880545.1 of Bacteroidales bacterium. Taxonomy (GTDB): domain Bacteria; phylum Bacteroidota; class Bacteroidia; order Bacteroidales; genus M55B112. The sequence continues at coordinate 28,190 of JBBDIE010000180.1, forward strand.
TACATACGCTGTTGCCAGACCGGAACATCCTTTAAATTATCCCGGCACATAGCCAGCCCGGGAAGCATGGGGAAATAGAGCAGAAGCAAACTTATGACCATGTATGTGGTTACCACGATAATATCCCAGACAATGGGAGACTGTATTCTGCCATGGAATAAGATATTTAACAGCCTGTCGGGTCTTCCCATATCAACAATAATTATAGATGCCGCGCAAAATATGGATACTGCGGCAATCAATTCAGCAATCCTGGTAATCGGGGCCCTCCATTCGATTTTTAGCAGATACAGGATTGCGGTTATCAGTGATCCCACCAGGCTCACCGCTACAAAAAATACAAAATTTGAAATGTAAATTCCCCAGGAGACAAAATCCCGCATGGCAGTTATACCTAAACCTTTATTCAACTGTTTGATGTATACAAGCAACGCGGCTGTGCAGATCAGGGAAAGCAAGATGACGAAAATTCTTCCTTGGCTGCTGAATTTCCGTGGCAGCAGATCATCCTGGTATTCCCTGAGAAGTAACGCATGATTTTCCATCCTGGTATTATGGGATTTATTCATTACAAATTCAGCTATTTAATGTTTTTTATCATCTTCAAAAGGAAAAAGCCGGTTTGCCGGTGGCAGATAATATACACTGGGTTCGGTACCCAATCCTGCCAGAAACTGGTATCCTGCTTTTGACTCAATTAACTCACTGAACCGAATTGTTTCACTGGGATTCGATACCGTATCTTCATTCATATCTCCCATGTAAAACACTCCGTTCGGACATGATGTCACACATTTTGGAAATTCTCCGCGCTCCAGGTGACTCGTGCAAAAATCACATTTTTCAACAGTACCCATTTTCCTGGGTACACTGGCCGAACAATTCTCTTCACTTTCATGTATCTCTCCTTTAGTAACCGGTTCGGACCAGTTAAATGTCCTGGCAGAATAGGGACACCCGGCCATACAGAACCTGCATCCTATACATCTTTCATTATCTATCAAAACGATTCCGTCTTCACGGATAAATGTTGCATCCACCGGACAGACTTTCACACAGGGCGGGTTGTCGCAGTGATAACAGGGTGATGGCATCCAGTAAGGGGCAGTGGATTCACCTTCCTGCATTTTAAATACTTTGAGCCAGTTTACATCATCAGGTAAAAAGTGCATGCTTCTGCATCCCTCCTGGCACTTCCGCTCATTTTTACATTTAGAGAGGTCTATTACCATCACAAATTTTCTTCCCGGCACTCCTTTGCGCATAGATCGGTTGGTATGGGCATGCCCCATCTTCAGTCCGGCAGCCTGTACTTCATCCAGTTCAATTACATCTCCCCCGGGCGTTAACGCCCTTATTTTATTGACTATTTCATCGTCATGATCCCGTTTTTTCTGTACTCCGTTGTTAATGATCATTGCACTCCCAATGGCTGCTCCTCCTCCAATGGCTGCACTTCCTCCAAGAAGGAGACCCTGTTTCAGAAATCTCCTCCTGTCCGGTTTTTCGACCATGTTCTCTTTTTTCTTCATAATCATGTTGGTTAAAATTTCCAGAGCCTGTTGATATTAAATCCCAACAGGATATCCATTTTGGTAAAGTCGTTCATGTTCAGTGTCATATTACTTTGCGGACTTATCTTACTATAGGATCCCAGGAATATCTGAAAAGAATGTCCCAGCGTACTGATCTCAATTCCGAGATTCGCATTTGGCTTTATGATCTCCGGGGTTGTCAATGGCATATCGTACGCAAATATTACCCCCAGTTGCGGTGTGATTTTATATTTACCATTCAGTGAAACTCCCAGGTTATTGTGCTGCAATCCTGGAAAGGCAATGGTGTCGACCAGGTTGAAATGTGTAAACTGAATGCTGGCTTGTACCGACAATCGCATGTTTATTTTTCTGGCAACAATCAGCTGGTGGAAGTACGATAGCCGGTGGGCAAAGGCATATTCCAAACCAAAATTTTCATTCTCCCTGACACTGGTCTCAACATTCCCATAGTAGGTTACCGCCACTGGAATCCGGTTGGAACGGGTTTGCCTCAAAATTCTCAATTTCCAGTTCACATCCTGAAGCTTGTTGTTTTTGGTTGACCCCAGTCCAACCTGCAGGTAGTCTGTAAGACTGTAACTTAACCCGATTCTTATATTTGAAGGAGCGTAAAGTCCGGCAAGATCGAATGTGTTACTGTTTATTGTCCCGAAACGGTGCTGGATCATAAACTCCAGGGTATTGGCCGATGGCACCACGACAGTCTGATTATCTATCAGTATTCCAGCATCAAATGGCGGATTTATCGGACGATTATCCTTTTCTTGCTTCTCATCTGTTAATATATCCTGGGAATTTACATTTTCGGAAAAGATCACCAGAACCATCATAAAAAATAAAAGCAGGTAGTTTTTGTTCTTCATAGCTTTCAAAGATTAGTCATTACATACCCTTTAATTATCCATGGCCCCCTGTCTGATCCATTTTAAAATTAACTCAGTTTTGTTTACAGGAAGGTTTCCGTCAGGAGGCATAGGATTATTTATCGAGGTCAACCGTGTGTATATGATACTTGACTCAGCATCAGAAACATCCACCATCCCATATACCATTAAATTCATGTAAGCATCAGATTCCGTAAGGTAAGGAGTATAGCCCCCCTGGGCATGACACCCGCTGGTGTTACAACTTTCATTGAAAATAGGCTGAATATCCATTGAAAATTTTACTGTATCGGGAATGGGACTGTCATCATAAACAAGGTAGGCTGACTCGCAAGAACTGATGGCCAGGATTGCCAGACAAAAGGGGACTAACAGGATATATGTGAAATTTTTTATCATTCTTCCATAAATATTAAGGTCTCATACAATGTGCCAATATGATTCTTCCCATCACTGTCCATGATTGCAAGGCCAAACACGTAGGAATTGGATACAGAAAGATCAAATTTCACGTCATTTTCTTTCCCAGTATCCAATTTACGCTTAATGATTACCCTGTACTTATCGTGGTCTGTATCCAGCCTCGCCAGTAAGAGATTCGATGTTGTATGCAGATCCGTATATGTTGAATCTGGTTTGCTTAAATAATACCCCGGCACACCGGCAAACCCCCTGATCCGGGCCAACAGATCGTCCCTTTGGTCCACACTGATTTTATTAAAATAGGTCTGCCCCGTATGGCTTACGTTACTGGCAGAATTTATCAGGTTCTCCCTGGAAAACCGGTTCATCCTCACATTTGTAAAAGCCGGGCCGGCGTCAATCTCACCGTTCCCATCACCCAGCGTTCCGTGACATTTGTAACATCCCTTCTGGTCATCTAAATAGATTGCCTCACCCAGTACCGGATCTCCGGTAAATGGAGTCTTTTCTGTAAGGAAGTATCCCGGATCCAGTATGGCCATACTTTGATCCATCCTGGTAATCTCCTGGGTGATTCCGTCCCATTCAAATGCGGGCCCCGACCTGTTATTTCCACCGTGAACAACATTTCGTTCAAATGAAATCTGTCCCTGATCAAAAACCAACCCACTGTCCTGGTCGGCAAACATATCAAATGCAAACCCAAAAGGCTCCGACAATGCAGTACTCCAGTTCCATATATCAACGCTTCCTGTTTCAGGGGCCATGGTCCCATTATGACAAACAGTGGCACAACCCGCATTTGCAAATGTCCCCGCTTGCCCCGATATTGACTCAATCTCAAACACCAGGCTGATTTGATCATCATTGCGTTGTGAGGTCCAGCCAACCGTTGAATCTGGTTTCAACGGGTCAGGATCACCACCCCATAACCAGGAGGCACGTGATGCATCCAGATCTGAATCGTTCCATTCCAATAGAAGGTAGAGGTACATACTATCATACGCCGCCTTCATAACAACCTCAGGATTGATGCCGTCGTTAAAACTCTCCAAACCATTATAGGTACCTGTCATATTTAATAATCCATCCGCTTCATAAACTCCGTGAGTATTGAGATTCGTTAATGATACTTTCAAGTAGTCTGCCTCATTCCAGTATTTTGCATCTATACTGAATACAGGAGATGAAACCAGGGATGCCTCCAGATTTTCAGTTTCAACAGGCACCCTTGGTGTGGGTATGGGATAAGGAACATAATAATCATCCGTACAGGAAGAAATCACCAGCTGAGTAGCACTGACAACCACTAGTAGTGCATTAAAATTTAACGTATTTATTTTTGTCTTGAAGTTCATCTTGAGCAATCATTTTTTTGAATTCAGACATCATCAGATTACCAGTTGAGAAATACAGCTTGACCGTTGAAATGATCTTATGCGGAACATATACCCGGTTAAAATCAGTGCATTTGAAACCTGCAATTTTCAGGATTTACAAACAATCACATGTTCAGATCAGTTTTTTCGGTAATTGGCATTTATGCTAACATTGATTTTATCAGAAATAGAAGTAGATGTCACCCCGTAATCTGAAATTGCATTGAACTCAAATTCACCTTTGAAACTACCCCTGAAGTTTGATCCATCCCCAGCTGCTGAATAGTCTGCCTGGCCCAAATAATTGAAATAGAGATCCACCTCCTTGGTTATTCCCTTAAATATCAGATCCCCTGATGCTTTATATCCATCACCGAAACTGGTAACAGTGGTGCTTTTATAATAGGCTGTATCGGTATTTAGATCCGAAACATAATATGAACCGTCGGTCAGTGTATCCGTTTCAACTCCCAGGTATCCATTAAGACAATTTCCCAGGTTATCGCGCCCAGGTTCACCTGTATTAGCACTGCTTAGTTGAACCCATGCTCTTATTTTTATATTGGCCGGAACTGCTTCATCAAAATCTATATCAATCCCAAATGAGTTGAATTTGCCCGTTAACAATGCATTATCGCCCATATAAGCGGTAGACCAGTTTACATTTGAATGTGCCTTGTCAAATCTCCAGCTTCCATCTTCCGAATTTACTTTATCGTTTCCCCCTGGTTCCGTTACAAGAGTAATATCCATTGTAATATCCTCCAAAACCTCCACCAATACCGGGGAAGCAGTTCTGAAATTGTATCCTGCTGATTTCAGGATGTTCACATTCTCTGTATTAAAATGTGAGGAGAGATAATAGGAACCCTCATTCAGCCCGGCAATGGAATAAAATCCCTCTGCATCTGAAACAACGCTATTCAATATTGTACCAGCTGTTGAATCGGTACTGACTGATACAACTGCACCCCTGGCAGGTATCGCATCTCCATAGGTAACATTACCCGCGACCGTATAGGTATTATCTTTTCCACACTGATACAACATCAAACCGGATAATAAAAACAGGAATAAGAATGATCTGTTAATTTTTGTTTTCATAGCAATCGTTTTTGGTGGTTTATATCTGGTTAGTATTTTTTCACTCACTCCAATTTGCCGTATCGGTAAGATTCAGGGTTACATTATGCCGTGTAAAACAACAGAAGGTCAATCCTGAAATGACTTGAAGTAAATTAACGGTGAATTCTTAAGATAGTAAATACCGGAAATTACGTAATACGCGTATTCTTACAGAAATACCAGAATATACGTAGGGTCTCATGATGCATCCCTTTAAAGAATATGTCAATAAAGTAGCGTGGCTGGATCAGCATCTTTGAGATCATAACTTGTCCTGTATTAAACGGCAGCCTGCAGCGTGCTTAAACGAGGGTACGCAGGTATCGGACATTATGGACAGATACTATATAATTCCGTTCTGTACAGCATAATGAACAAGATCAATAACGCTCTTACTGTGAATTTTCTGCATTAGGTTACGTCGGTGGGTTTCTACTGTTCTTACACTGATAAACAACTTGGTGGCTATGTCCTGATTGCTGTTCCCTTCAGCAATTAATTTCATGATCTCCAATTCACGGGATGTTAACGGCACTTCTCCGATTGCCCTGATGTTTTTTTTATTTCCCTGATCAGTGTTCCCTGTGTACAATATATCTTGTTTCTGATCCTTCGTGACATTGCATGCTAAACAAATCATACCGCAGTAATTGTCTTTGGAATCATACATCACTGAATTTGAAAACAGTACAGGAATTGAACGGCCTTCCCTGGAATAATAAGTGTTCAGAATGTTACTTTTGTTTTTTAATTCATCATTTATTTTTACAACCAGATCCAATGGTTGTCCTATTAGCTCCTCTTCTTCATAACCCAAAAGTTCCAGACATGATTGATTCACCACCCGGATCTTACCCTGGACACCTGTGATGATCAGAGAATCGACCATTCTTTTCAAAATGTTGTGGAAATAATCTTTAGAAACGGTTATTTTTTCCAACGAGCCGATCATATTATTAAAAGAGGTTACAAATTCTTCTAATTCATCCCCTGTTTTTGATTTCATCGGCGCTTTGGTGGAAAAATCACCCATGGAGATTTTAGTGGTTGCCGTTAACAGATGCTTGATCGGAACTGTGATTTCCCTGACATAAAAGTACCCTCCGATGAGCAAACTCAGTACAGTAATTAAAGCAACAAAAATGATTATTCTGTGGGCCCTTGTATTGGTTGACTGATTGAATTCAATATTTCCCTCTATCTCAAGTAGTGAAATTACCATGGATTCATCAATCATTTCAATGGTCCTGTCTGCAATCAGATCCATTCTTTCCATCATCACCGCAGCTTCGAAATTATGTATGGGCACTTCAATGGCAAAGATCTTTTCCGCAAGACTCAGGATCTCTTTAAAATTCTTTTCAAAATCATTGATCGCTGCAATATGCCTTTGATCTTTTATAACCTGGTAACATATTCGCAGTTGATTACTTACTTCTTCCCTTAATCTATGGTAATTTTCAACTTCAATTTTATTTCCATGGATCAGGTAATCGTTCACCGGCATTACTAATTGAGAAAGCTTTATTTTCAGGCTATGGATATTATAGTGTACAACCGATTCCTTGAATATTTCGTTTGAACCTCTTTCAAGATTATTAATACTGGTCAATGAAACTATTGATATTATGAACACCAGGATCTGTACCGCGACAATTCCCACCAACAACTTTCCAAAGATGGACAACCTGATGGCAGGAAACTTTATTTTTTTCTTCTCACCCATAGGTATATGTCAGGGATAATGCAGCTTTCAATCTCAATGTTACAAAAATAATCGAACTACAGCAATAACAAGATGTGATGTTTTGTCTTGATAATCTGATACTTGCAACATATCGTATTTTTTGGTTATCCTACCATTTTAGTAGGAAACACCGACGTTCCAGCGGATGTAGCAAGAAGGATTTGGACCCCTGGAAAGTCTGTGCATAACAGGTAATTTATACTCCGTCTGAATAAATAATCCGGAATCTGGAAGTTCATCATCGATCTGTTGGAAACTGGTTACTATGATTACTGATACCAGCCACTGGACTCCCATCGCTTAACACCACTCAGAGACAGGTTAAACACCTGTATACTGAATTCCCTGGTAATATTTCCTGTACTGATAAAATTGAAATCATCAGCTGTCAGACTCAACCTGGTAGTGGCAATCTGCCCATCTCCGTTGTCCAATACAATCACTCTTTTTATCAATCCATTGTCCAGCGTTAAAACATTGTTCTCCAATGAACTGTATGGTCCGACCTGTCCCTGTAATATGGCAAACCCGGTGATTACCAACAAAGTGATTGTAGCCAGGTAACTTCTCATTTTTGTGATATTTTAATTATGGAATCAAGGTAACAGATTAATCCCACGCAACGACTGTTACCTGGGATTGTATTTAGCGATTCTCAGAATCTTCTGGTAGTCCTGTTCCGAAACGATTTCTGCAACAGAGAGTTCCGGATTTCTCCTGGCATATTCCCTGACTATCTGCCATCCGAGCCAAACAGCTGCCCTGCCTGGTGACTCTCCGGGAAAATAATAGGTAGTAGGTGCGTCGTCGGTAAGCTTTCTGATCTCCAGGAGATCTGTGGAGAATAGTAATTTATGTTCCACCAGGTAGGTCCACATCTCCTTTTCATGTTTCTGACAAAATCTCAACTGATCCGGTGAAAATCCTATTTTCAGGCTGTCGGCCATATCAGGCAATAGTGCATCGGTAAAATATAGCAACAACCCATTGTATACCAACCGGTTCAATACATTGTCAATGGAATCGTTGTATGGAAATTTCGCCGTTCCCCATACATGGACCACATCGGAGGGAATTTTTCCCGGATGCATATTATACTGCATGTACCTGGGGGTACGGAGCATATCATAAAATTTACAGTTCCTGCCAAGGTACTGGTCAAGTCCGAGTCCGATGTAATTTTCTACAGTAAATAATTTATGGTTGAAGCGACTTACATAACCAACTATTTCTGGCACGGCTGAATCGGGGAAATGATAGTGGTACCGTTTAAAAGCCGCTGTTAATTCAACTTCCGAGTCCGTGAGATCCGGGAAAATCTCCTGGGTGTATTCATAAACAGAATAATTGTCCGGGTCATTCACAAACATCGAAAGGTACGATCCGTAATACTTTTGGGATGCTGGTCCTATATTAATCACGTGTACATTGTAAACGTCATAGAAATCACCATATTTATCGTAAAATCCGGATATCGCCTGATCAATTTCGTCAAAATTAAGATTAAACACCTCACGGTCAAATCTTTGAATCTCAACCTGCAGGTCAGTATCAGAAATATCTACATGCAGTGGATCATTTTTGCATCCTGTGAACGTTACTAACAGTAGCAGGTTGAAAATGAAGAACCGAAAGGATCGAATCATAAGCATAGTTATTTTAACTTTGTACAACATGCAAAAATAATAAAATCATTGGCTCAATTTAAAAACAAAAAAATGAAACGAATAGTATTAATGATGGCCCTTATTTTATCAGTGGCCGGAATACAGGGACAGGGACTGGAGATCGGTATACATATGGAGCCTCAGTTTGCATGGATATCTTCCGATGAAGGGGCTGTAATCAATGATGGTACAATTTTCAATCTGAACACAGGTGTTGAATTTGATCTCTTTTTCATGCCCAATTATGCTTTCACCTTTGGATTGGATTTTAATAACCAGGGGGGTAAAATGATATATTCCGACTCTATCGCCTTTCAGCAGACAAATGGAACGCTTGAGGTTCCGGCCGGAATCAGCGTAAAGCACAACCTTCAATACCTGGGGGTGCCACTGGGACTGAAGCTGACAACAACAGAGCTGGGATATACAACTTTTTTTATTCATGGCGGACTGGCGCCCTTGTTCAATCTGAAAGCATCTACATCATCCGATGAATTGGGATATGTAAGGGAAAACATAAAACCGGAGATCCATGCTTTTACCATGAATTATTTCATCGCTGCAGGGATTGAATACAGGCTGGCAGGCAATACAGCCATCGTTACCGGAGTGAAGTGGTCCTCCGGATTTAATGATGTTACTGCCAACGATTTTGCAACCAACAACCTCAACAGTATTGGTCTGCAGCTTGGCCTCAAATTTTAACCATTTCCTCTGATGAAGATCGCCTTACAACAAATCAATTACCTGGTTGGTGACATCTCCGGGAATAAGGAGCGGATTTTGGGACAAGTGCAGCGTGCCGCACAGGACCGGGCAGATCTGGTCGTGTTTTCAGAGCTGGCCATTTGTGGATATCCGCCGCTGGACCTCCTTGAAAGGGGATCATTTGTTGAATCCTGTATCAGCGCCATTGAAGATATCGCCCGGGAAATCCCTGCCCATATCGGAGTGATTGTGGGAGGGCCTGAATTCAATTCTAATCCGGAAGGTAAATTACTGTATAACAGTGCATACTTTCTTCTTAACGGGAAAATTGAAAAGGTATTCAGGAAATCACTGCTTCCCACGTACGATATTTTTGATGAATACCGGTATTTTGAACCCAACCGTGAGTTCAGCATTCTGGATTTTAAAGGCAGGAAGATTGCTGTAACCATTTGCGAGGATTTGTGGGACGACCAGCCCATGGAGACCAGGTTCTCAAGAAGCAGACTCTATACCAGGCACCCCCTTGAGCAAACCCTGGCCTTCGACCCGGAATTGGTAATCAACATCGCTGCATCGCCATTCTCCGCTGGCCGGACAACGGTAAAACAGCAGATTTTCACCAACAAGGCCAAAAAACATAAGCTGCCTGTATTTATGGTAAACCAGGTGGGGGCCAATACTGAATTGATCTTCGAAGGAGGCTCACTCATTGCGGCACCAAACGGAGAAGTGTATCATCAGATGTCGATGTTTGAAGAAGATTACCTGGTCGCCGATCTGTCGGATGTGATCAATTATACGGGCAATTCCAAGGCGGGAAGTTATGACAGGATTGGGATGATATGTGAGGGGCTGTCACTGGGCGTCCGGGATTATTTCAGGAAGTCGGGATTTAAAAAGGCGACCTTGGGACTTTCAGGTGGAATAGATTCAGCCGTAACCCTGGTTATTGCGGCCAGGGCCCTTGGCGGTGAAAATATCCATGTGCTGCTCATGCCTTCACCCTACTCTTCCGATCACAGTATTACCGATTCGGAGCAGCTGGCGAAAAACCTGGGCATAAGTTACCATATTGTACCCATTGGCGCTACGTTTGAAAAATACAGGGAAACATTAAAACCGGTTTTTGGTGAGCTGCCTGAAGATCTGGCCGAAGAGAATATACAGTCGCGGATACGGAGTACCCTGCTGATGGCCCTTTCCAATAAAAAAGGACACATCCTTTTGAATACCAGTAATAAGAGTGAAACGGCTGTTGGTTATGGAACACTCTATGGTGATATGGCCGGGGGATTATCGGTTTTGGGCGATGTTTACAAGGTAGATGTTTATGCGCTGGCGAACTGGTTTAACAGGGACAGGGAAATCATCCCCGAGAACATCATCAGGAAACCACCGTCCGCTGAACTCAGACCGGGCCAGTTGGATTCCGACTCCCTGCCCGACTACGATGTACTTGACAAAATCCTTGAATTATATATTGAAAAACAGTGCACTGTAGATCATATCACCGGTGAGGGATTTGACAGGAAACTGGCAGAAAAAATAGTTAATATGGTTGACAGAAGTGAATATAAGCGATACCAGACTCCTCCCATTCTCAGAATATCCTCCAAGTCATTTGGTGTTGGAAGAAGGATCCCGATAGTTGGGAAATACTAAAAATTCTATTTACTTTACCTTTTTACTAAAGTTTAGCTAAAAAATAGCTAATTTAGCATGTTACTCAACACAAAACACTTATAAGGATATGCAGGAGAGGAGTTATAATGCTGATAACTGCATTGACAATCCAAAGTCAGTTTTTATTGTTCTGACTGAAAAAGAGAAGGATTTTTTAAAACAAAACTACACCTGTGCTTTTTACAAGAAAGGCGAGATTATTTTCAAGGAGGGAGACAAACCCATGGGGCTGATGAGTCTTTCCGAGGGGAAAGTTAAGATTTTTAAAGAAGGAGTCGGTGGTAGGGAACAGATTGTTCGGATGGCCAAACCAGTGGGATTTATTGGTTACAGGGCATTGTTTGCAGAGGAAAACCATACTGCCACAGGGGTTGCAATTGAAGATTCAGTAGCATGTATTATAGACAAAGAGAGCCTTTACAAGGTAATGCGCAGCAACCCGGAACTGGCAATCAGTATCGTGAAATCATTTGCATCTGAGCTGGGATTCTCAAATCACAGAACCGTCACCCTGACGCAAAAACATATACGCGGACGACTGGCTGAATCGTTGATATTCCTGAAGGATACCTATGGCTATGAGTCAGATGAAAAAACCATCAAGATATACCTCTCCAGGGAGGATGTGGCCAATTTATCCAATATGACTACCTCCAATGCCATCAGAACGCTGTCATCTTTTGCCCAGGAAGGAGTAATTTCCATCGATGGAAGGAAGATCAAAATCCTTGACTTGCAGAAGCTGGAAAGGATCAGTGACCTGGGATAAAATCAGTTGTTACGGACCCACAGATCTACCGGTATGAAGTACATCGCTTATATCATTACCATTGCATTCCTGCGTCTGTTTGCTCTCCTGCCCCGCCCGATACTTTACCTGAAGTCGGACTTTCTATGTTTCATCCTGTACAACATCATAGGGTATCGTAAAAAAATTACCACAACCAATTTACGTAATTCATTTCCCGAACTGTCCCAAAAAGAGATTGTATCCCTGAGGAAAAAATTCTACCACCACCTTACTGACCTGTTTATTGAAAATGCCGTTATGCTCTTTTATCCCAGGTCAAAAATGGAGAAGATGATTACATTTTCCAATCTTGAATTGCTTCACGAATATTATAACAGGGGTAGGGATCTGATAGTGCTCTCTGCACACTACAACAACTGGGAGTTATCTTCACTACTTGCACACTCGCAGGATTACCTGGTAATTGCCGTATATAAACCATTGAAAAATAAATATTTTGACCAGCTCTACATAAAGGCTCGTACACGTTTTGGAGCAGCGGCTATACCAATGAAACGGATTGGTAGAGAGTTATTCGATTATAAAAATAACAATATTCTGACCCTGACCGGGATGATCGGTGACCAGCGCCCCATGAGGCGGCACATTCAGTACTGGACCAATTTTTTAAACCAGAAAACGGCGGTCTTAACCGGAACTGAAAAACTAGCCAGGAAATTCAATTCAGTAGTTATTTACATGAAAGTACACAAAATACAACGTGGTAAATACATAGCAGAGTTTGAACTGATCACGGATAATCCGTCTGAAACAGCTCCCAATGAGATCACTGAAAAATATACGAGGATCCTGGAGAAGATGATCATGGATGAACCTGCCTACTGGCTCTGGAGCCACAACAGGTGGAAGGTGAATTACGAAGAATGGATAAAGGAACACAATTGATTCAGCCGCTTTCCTTCTCTGATTCACTTAGCCAAAGATCCCTGAGTTTCAGATACTTCAACCAGACCTCACGGGCACCAAGTTTGCTGATGATAAAACCGGAGCGGCCATCAATAATGCCCAGCCTGAAAATATAATCATTTAAAAACCTCCATACAGTATGGATGTTCCGCTTGATCAGGTTTGTGCGGATTCCCATCTTGTAATATGACCGGGCATGGATCGTTGAAAACCTGTCCAGTTGCTGAAGATGTTCTTCCACTGTATAATAGGAATAGTGCAACAGGTCACCGTGAAGATGCTTTTTTCTCGCTTCCGGATCCATGATGAATTTATCGTGCGGATTTAGTCCTCCCCATTGCCCCTTCCTGGCATCCCATAACCGGAGCTTTCTTGAAGGATACCAAGTGGTGTGTTTGATCCATTTCCCACAATAATTTGTTAACCGGTTGAAATAATAACCATCCATCTCCCAGTCACTCTTCACCAACAGGATCGAACTCTTCAACTCTTCCGACAAAGCTTCATCCGCATCAAGGGAAAGAATGTGAGGATATTTGGCCTGGGTGATGGCCCAGTTTTTCTGTTCAATATGGCTATGAAAAGTGTGCTCGATAAATCTTGCCCCCTGCGCTCTGCATATCTCACCCGTACGGTCGGTTGAATATGAATCTACCACCACGATATCATCGGCAACCGCTTTTACCGACTCCAGGCACTGCCCTATATTTTTCTCTTCGTTGTAGGTTATTACAACAACTGATAACTTAATCTGCATCTATTCTCTTATATACACCCGCTTTACTCTTTCGGGTATACCTGTTAATACTTCATATACAATGGTTCCCACCTGCTCCGCCATCTCAGACACCGGACAGTTCCTCCCGAATAACTCCACATGGTCACCTATGGTTGCTCCTGTACCGGTAATATCGAGCATGGTCATATCCATACAGATATGTCCTATGGTTGGTGCGTAACTTCCGTTAACATAAAATGAATAGTTACCATTACCCAAATGACGGTTAATTCCATCTGCATATCCCACCGGCAGGGTCGCTATCAGAGAATCCCGCTTTACCTTCCCGCTTCTTCCATAACCAATGGTCTCTCCCGATTTTACCCGGCGAATTTGTGAAATGATCGTCCTGAATGTGCTCACCGGCTCCAACCCCTTGCCCAATCCCTGTCCGTACAAACCTATTCCCACCCGCACCATATCCATCTGATACTCTGGAAACCTCTCTATTCCTGCCGAATTCAACATGTGTAGTAACGTGCCTTCACCGGTAATTTCCTTCATTTGTCCGGCCATCTTTGTAAATTCATCCACTTGCTGCCGTGTAAAGTCGTCCAGCGACGGATCTTCACTGGCAGCCAGATGGGTAAAGATACTCCTTACCAATATTTCTCCGGTGGATAGTTTCTCCTTTAACCAGCTTACATCCCCGGCCTCAAAACCCAGCCGGTGCATTCCCGTATCAAGTTTGATATGTACCGGTTGTCCTAATACTCCCATATAATTACACTCTCGCAAAAACCTCTCCAACCCTTCCCTGCTGTAAATTTCCGGCTCAAGATGGTTTTCCAGCAATGTCCGGTAATCGTCCATATCTGCATTCATTACCATCACCGGCAGTTGAACGCCCGACATCCTTAACCGCACACCCTCATCTGGAAATGCCACCGCCAGGTAATCGACCTGCTCATGCTGCAGCGATTCAGCAATCTCATGGGCCCCTGATCCATACGACAACGCTTTGACCATTACCATCACTTTCGTGGAGGGTTTGAGCAACGACCTGAAATAATTCAGGTTACCTACCATCTCATTCATATTGATCTCCAGCACCGTCTTGTGAACCTGCATCTGTAGAATCCTGGTAATCTCTTCAAAATGAAATTTCCTTGCTCCTTTGATCAGTACCGCAAAATCTTCAATTTCCCTGGGGTCGAACTCCTGCAAAAAATTACCTGTATCGCTGTAAAACCTTGTATTTTCAGGAAACCGGCTCCACTGTTCCGATATATTCTTCCCGATACAATATATTCTGTCGATCGCTTTAAACTTAAGTAATTCCGCTACCTCACCATACAATACCCCATGGTCCATGCCACTCTGGAAAACATCCGACAGGATTACCGCTTTCTTACTGTGCTTCTTCTGTTGAATAAGCACATTCAATGCTACACTTAGTCCCGTAAGGTCCGAATTGTACACATCATTGACCAGGGTGCTGCCATAAATCCCCTTCAGGGTCTCCAAACGCATCTCCACAGGTTCGAGTCCGGCCAGTAACTGGTTTATTTTCCCATGCTCCATCCCGAGTTCCGACAACGCGGTAATCACATGAAGCTGATTTTCAACCGAGGCTTCATCTGTAAAAGGCAATACAAATTTTGAATGCTGTCCTTGCCGGTTCAGATCCACTACTTCCGGTTCCAGACCAGGTTCAGGAAAGGTATAGGTATACGCAGCCTCTTCTGAATACGACCAGGAAATCGGTTCACATTCCAGTTCTCTTAGAAATGAGGCTATACCCTTACCATCCACCAAAAGATCTGCCCTGTATATCAACTTCCTGCAATTCCTGAACAATTTCAGTTTCTCCGTCAGCTTCTGACTCGCCGAATCGAAATTCTCACGATGCGCCGGGCCGATGTTTGTAAGAATACCCAGATCGGGCCTGATGATCCTTTCAAGCTTCTCCATCTCCCCCGGCAGGGAAATCCCTGCTTCAATTACAGCTGCTCTGTACCTGTCAGTTAACTGCCACAATGAGAGAGGAACACCTAGCTGGGAATTATAACTGCGTGGACTGCGCACCACACTCATCTCGTGCTGCAACAGCTGATAGATCCACTCCTTGACAATGGTTTTACCGTTGCTGCCAGTAATGGCCATCACAACACCACTGAATGAATTTCTTCGCGCTCCAGCCAGTTTCTGAAGGGCAGAAAGGGTGTCGTTAACCACACAGAAAGTTGCCCCGGGAAGCTCACTGAATGCCGGTTCCTTATCTGTGAGAAAACTCTGTACCCCCTGCTTATAAACATCCGGTATATAGCTGTTACCATCATGATGATCTCCCCTTATGGCAACAAACAAAACCTTGTCTATACCAGGTAATGATCTGCTGTCCGTAGCGATCTGGCTAACCAAACGATCGGGATCACCGTAAATCTTTCCACCGGTAACTGTTGCTATCTGATGCAAGTGAAGGGATTCACTCATGATGCTTCAATCCTTTAGTATTGTTTAAAAAATCATCCTGATAACATTTTCTGCACAACGGTTCATAAATGTTGGTTTCTCCCAGAACCACCAGGTCATCCTGCTCTGATGTCCTGTGGGAATGATTTGCCAGGCTACCGCACCTGACACAAATGGCATGTACCTTTGTAACATACTCTGCCGTGGCAAGCAAAGCGGGAATCGGACCAAAGGGTTTTCCACGAAAATCCATGTCAAGCCCTGCAACAATAACCCGCAATCCGCTGTTTGCAAGTTTATTACAAACCTCCACCAGCCCGTTATCGAAAAATTGTGCTTCATCAATACCCACCACATCCACTTCGTTTGTAAGCAACAGAATGTTCTGGGAAGAATCAACCGGCGTGGAACGAATGCTGTTCTCGTCATGGGATACAACCTCCTCCTCCGAATAGCGGATATCAACCTTCGGCTTAAATATCTCCACACGTAACCTGGCAAATTCAGCCCGCCTGAGCCGGCGGATCAATTCTTCTGTCTTTCCTGAAAACATGGAACCGCAAATTACCTCTATCCAGCCGCCCTTTTTTGAATTCTTTATTGTGTCTTCAAGAAACATGATCGCGAAAATCTTAATAACTCTTAAATATCTTCAACGGTTATTATTGTAACTTTGTCATCAAATCAACAGGTTATATTGTAATTTTAACCTGTCCTCAGCAATGTGAACGACAACCTTTCGTTTAATTATAGATGCCTAAATGATCAATTATTATGGAAATCAAACATACCATTGAAATATTGACTAAAGATATACAAGATATAGAAAAACTTGTCCGAAACCTGAATAATTATCCAACCCCTCCACAAATTGAACTAGACCTCGCAATGTCTAAGCTCAGGCATGTTTACGACCTGCTTCTGATGATCTCCAAAGACAGCAAAGAGGAAAGGGAAAGTAAATTGGGCGAAGGAAAATCAACCCAGGAGAAAGTGGCTGAATTGAAAAATCAGGAGGATTTTCACAATGTGACAGGAGGAAATGGACAGTCACTCGAGCAAAACACCGGAACAGATCCGTCCGTTTCAGAAGATGAGAGGAGTACCCCCCCCGCAGAACAAAAAGATCCGGCAACTGAAAAGGTTGACCAATCAGCAGATTCTGCTGCCCCTGCCGGGGAAACTGAACATCCAAAATTATCCGGGGAGGAGAAAGCCCCGGAAAGTGGATCTAACGATCCTGCCCGGGAAAAAAAGAGTGAAGAAATAAAAAAGTCCTCCATACTAGCTGAAAAATTCGCAGCCGATAGGAGTATCAACGAAAAAATTTCCTCCGGTTCCGCCAGGGATATGTCCTCCAGGTTGAAGGAAGAACCCATTGATTCCATAAAACGAAACATCGGTATCAACGACCGCTTCCTGATCATCCGCGAACTGATGGACGGAGACAACGAACGATTTAACCAGTTGGTTGTAAAACTCGACTCCTGTACAAATTTCAATGAGGCTTACCAATTGATCGAAACAACATTTCCGGGCAAAACTGACCACGAAGGTATTACCATTTTGGTGAGATTAGCAAGGCGAAGGTTTATGAGCAGGGATGTCTAAACTATATCTCATACCAACTCCCATTGGAAATCTGGAAGACATTACCCTCAGGGCAATTCGTATCCTGGGGGAAGTTGATCTTGTACTTGCTGAAGATACAAGGAAAACCGGCTTCCTGCTGAAACATCTTGAGATATCCAAACCAATACGCTCCCACCATAAATTCAATGAACACAAAGCTTTACAGTCTGTCATTGAACAGTTAATAGCAGGAACTAATATCGGGCTTGTCACAGATGCAGGTACACCCGGTATTTCCGATCCCGGGTTCCTGATAATCCGCGAGTGCCTGAGGAACAATATTGAAGTGGAGAGCCTCCCGGGCGCCACTGCTTTTATCCCTGCACTGGTGAATTCCGGACTACCATCTGACCGGTTTACTTTTGAAGGGTTTCTCCCTCCCAAAAAAGGCAGGCAGAAACGCCTTGATTCCCTGGAACTTGAACCCAGGACTATGATCTTCTATGAATCACCTTACCGCATTCTGAAAACCCTGGAGAAATTTAAAATCCATTTTGGAGTCGAACGTCAGGCCTCCGTTTCCAGAGAGTTGACAAAGATGCATGAGGAAAATGTCAGGGGTACGTTGGGAGAACTGATCGAACATTTTAAAAAAAGCACCACCAAAGGTGAATTTGTGATTGTGGTTGCCGGAAAATAACGTCAATCCAATCATTAACCCGAACATAACATAACTAATAATCTTTTTCATTACTAGAGAATCAGGTTAAACCTTTTGATATTCTATTATTGATCCATGATAAAAATGGCCATTCCGATATCAATGCCATGGAACACGCATCTGCTTTCATTGGCTTTCGCAAAAGATTTTGTATGGCTGTTTCATTACCATTTTTTTCAATTATACATATAAAGACATACGCTGATTTTAAAAGATGCATCTTACCGGATAAAAAATATAAACCCACAAGGAACATCCCATCCCCGGACAGCCGGGCCATAATAAAAGAGTTGCCGGTATTATTTTGTCCGGTTCCGTACACCAATGATTCGATTTCGTTCGCTTCCATGCAAGTACCTTTTAATCAATAATCCTTATATCTATCTGTTTTTTAACTATTTATAATCTTTGGCATATTTTATGTAAATGAACATATCAAACGCAAAAAGATTAAGAAATGAAAACAAGTATCAACACAAGAGTATCAAACAGGATTATTACATCCATCATTGTGCTTACCATGGTAACAGCCACAGGTTACGCACAGGGACTTCTAATTGAAGGTATCACAAACCTGTTTAACAGTTTCAGGAATGCAGAAAACAATGAAGAATTTGTAGTTATAACAGCAGACTACAAACATGCAGATGCACAGAAAAATTACCACAATGCATTTCAAACGACTGTTTCTTTTGGCCAGCATATCGCTAAAGAAATGAATGAAGTAACATTATTTGTGGATACACAAATCAATCCGGTTGTGGTAAGGCGATTCAGTGTTAACGCCATTGAGCTTTCCTACGAGAACCAGTTGGAAACAGAACCATGGATGACTGAATCATTCAGTAACGAATTGGAAACCATTCCTGAGGTTGAGAACTGGATGACCGAATCTCTTTCAGTCAACCTGGAGGAAGATGTTGTCGTTGAAGATTGGATGACAACCTCTTTCGGGCAAAACTTTGAGGAAAAATTGAACTCAGAATCCTGGATGACAGAATCATTTTATCAGGGAATTGAAGCAGAAATGGAAGTGGAAGAGTGGATGACCGAACCGTTGATCTCCAACATGGATGAGGAAGAGCTACAGGTCGAAGAATGGATGACTGAACCGGTATATTCCGGATCTGATGAGGATGAATTGATTTTAGAAAACTGGATGACTAAGTTGTTAATCTGATAAGAAATATTTTTGCGTAGGTTCGACCACCTCTGTTTACTTTACACACCCATATATTTCACGGCCGGATGATATTTTAATCCGGCCGTTTATTTTTTTAAATTTGTCCGAAATTATTTTCCGTGAATTATAAATATCTGTTTTTTGACCTTGATCGTACATTATGGGATTATGATGCAAATTCTTCCAGTGCTTTGTCCATGGTATATGATGAGTTTAAACTGGACAGGCACTTCTCATCCAGGGAGGATTTCCTTAAAATTTATAACCGGAACAACGATATCCTGTGGGAAGATTATCGCAACGGGAAGGTAATGAAGGAAGATCTCCGGATAAAGAGGTTTGAAGACACCCTGCAGGCGGGGGAAATATACAACAGGGCCTTCTCCGAGGAGATAGGTGAACGATATATGTATATTACTCCCCGGTTAAACACACTTACACCACACGCTGTGGAAACCCTGGAATATCTCACAAGGCAAAATTACAGGTTATATATTCTTACCAACGGGTTCCTGGAAACACAAAAGAAAAAGATGACCCACAGTTCCATTGACAATTACTTTATTCGCATCTTTTCATCGGAAGAGCTGGGAGTAAATAAACCGCGTCGGGAGATTTTTCACTGGGCAGTGTCCAGTATCCATGCACGAAAAAAAGAGTGCCTGATGATCGGCGACGACGCTGACGTAGACATCAGGGGGGCCATAAACTATGGCATGGACAATGTCTGGTTTAACCCCGGTAAAGTACGAACCGAATTAAGGCCCACCTATATCATTCAGGATATTGGTGAACTCACATCGATCTTGTAGTTCCCTAACTAAAAAGGCACATCCCCGTTGTTTGCATTCAACAGATCGGAATTGTCATCAATTTCCTTGTTGAGCCTGGATTGGAATGTAGCAGTTGGAGTCCCATCCTCATCTTCAAAGACATTCACGGCATCTTCAAGGTCGGAGAATTTGGCAAAATCACGAGCAAACTTTAGCTGAATATCGCCAATGGGACCATTTCTGTGTTTCGCTACAATTATCTCGGCGATACCTTTTAGAGAATTACCCTCCTCATCGGTATCCATCCCATAGTATTCAGGTCTGTGTATGAAAATAACCAGGTCAGCATCCTGCTCAATGGCTCCCGATTCCCGTAAGTCAGACAACTGTGGTCGTTTATTCCCCGATCGCATCTCCACGCTTCTGTTTAGCTGCGACAGGGCAATAATAGGAACATCCAGCTCTTTGGCAATACTTTTTAATGAACGGCTGATAGTACTCACCTCCTGCTCCCTGCTCCCGGAATTGAATTTCTGTCCGGAAGTCATGAGCTGAAGGTAGTCGATCACCACTGCCTGGATATCATATTTCTGTTTCAGTCTCCGGCACTTGGCCCTGAATTCGAAAATGGAAATGGCCGGTGTATCATCAATATAAATGGGGGCCTGTTCCAGGTCTTTTATCTTGTATTCCAGCTGTTCCCATTGGTAATTTTCCAGCCGGCCGTTCCTGATCTTATCAGAAGGGAGCTGGGTTTCGGCAATTATCAGCCTGTTTACCAACTGTAGTGATGACATCTCCAGGGAAAAAAATGCAATCGGCCGTTTATGTTCTACCGCTACATTCCGGGCCATGGACAAAACAAAGGCCGTTTTACCCATGGATGGTCGTGCTGCTACGATAATGAGATCAGAACGTTGCCACCCTGAAGTTAGCCTGTCAAGCATGGAAAATCCCGAAGGCACTCCGCTCAGACTATCCTCCCGTTTTCCTGCCTCCTCTATCTGATGCAGTGCATCGGCTATCAGCTTATTGATCTTTATCGTCTCCTTCTTGATGTTTCCTTCTGCAATGTTCAGTAGTTCCCTTTCAGAAAAATCCAACAGATCATCCACGTCAATGGTTTCGTCGTATGATCTGCTCTGAATTTCTGAAGATACCCGGATAAGTTCCCGTTGAATATACTTTTGCGCAACGATCCTTGCATGGTACTCCAGGTGTGCGGCGGATCCCACTCTGCTGGTCAGCTGTGATATATACGTGGCTCCTCCCACCTCTTCCAACTGCTCCCGCTTGCGAAGTTCTTCCGTAATTGTCAGTAGGTCAATTGGATGCTCCCTGGTGGAGAGATCCATCGCGACAGTATAAATTTTTTGATGTGCTTCCTGGTAAAAACATTCAGGCAACAGGATATCCAGCACCGAGAGTATGGCATCTTTCTCAAGCATGATCGCGCCAAGTACCGCAGCCTCCAGGTCAAGCGCCTGAGGTGGTATCTTTCCATGATCTGCAGCTATTACACTGATCTTCTTTCCAGGTGAATTTTGTTTGTTTGCCATACCAATAATTATTAGAGAGCTCAAAGGTAGAAAAGATGAACTGATCCATAAAAGTACCGGCAAGGGAATTGTGAACAGCCTCTGTTAAGTTATAATTAACAATTGTTGAAAAACGCTGTGTTTAAGGACTGGTAACGGTTTTGTTGTCAAAATGCTTTTCAATAATAATTAATAGCTCATTCAATCTGATGGGTTTAACAATATAGTCATCACATCCGGATTTCAACATTTTGTCGGCATCCCCCTCCATGGCCAGTGCCGATTGGGCGATTACAGGCAAATTTGGATGCATTTGCTTAATCAGTCTTGCCGCCTCGTATCCATCCATTACAGGCATCATGATATCCATTAGCACCATGTTCACATCCTTGTTCTCTGCGACCATATCAACCGCCTCCTTGCCGTTCCATGCATGTATTACCGTAGCACCGGTCTGCTCAATTAGCCTGAGTAAAAACTCAAAATTCATTTTTTCATCTTCAGCAACCAGAATAACTTTGCCTTTCAGATTCATCTCTCCCAGATTGCTGAATCTCACCTTAGCCTCCTTTTCCATACTTGGCGGAGCAGGATTATTCGGAATGGTGAAGTTAAACTCTGAACCACTTCCGTATTCGGAAACCACGCCAATCTCTCCGCCCATCAGTTGCACCAAATTCCTCGAAATAGATAAACCGATTCCTGTTCCCGGCTGTACGTTATAGGAGCCCTGTGTTTCAATCTTTCTGAACCTGTCGAATATTTCCAGAAGATGCTCCTCTTTAATCCCTGTCCCGGTGTCACGTACATAAAACTTTACAAAATCACCTTCAAGTTCACAACCGATGACGATTTCTCCCTTTTCCGTATACTTCAACGAATTTGACAGCAGGTTAATCAGCACCTGCCTGAGCCGCGTCTTGTCAACCATCAGGTGCAAATCCTTTTCCGGATATCTGATAATTACATCGATCTTCTTGTCAGGATATTTAGCCAACGACTGTTTTATGGTAGCTCCAACCTCTTTCATGACCGCCTGGATATCTGTGGAAGATTCCCTCAGGGTGAGTTCTCCTGCCTCTATTTTGGAAACATCAATAATATCCTCAAGTAGCCTGAGCAAGCTCCTGCTGTTTTCGTCGATCACCCGAAGGTAATTTTCCTTTCGCTCTTTGGTAAGATCCCTGTATAACAATTGGTTAAAACCCAAAATCGCATTCATCGGAGTCCTGATCTCATGGGACATATTGGCAAGAAAGGCTGTTTTTAGCCGATCCGATTTCTCTGCTTTTTTCTTTTCTGAGATATAGCTGTTTTTTGCAAACATCAAAATGGCTCCCACCAGGGCCAGGTACATAAAGTAGGAGAAGTAAACATCCTTGAGCCTGGTTGCCTCTTCAGCATAAGGCTGTACAGCATTCGGAAACTTCATTTCAATAAAGAAAAAGGCGGCGATATTCAGAAGAAACAACATAATAAAAAATAACCTCTCTTTACCGTTCCATACAAACAAAATCAGGGGAAAAAAGGCCATGTACAGGTACAATAGCGGCCCCCTTGAGCCATTATTAATAAAGAAAAAAAAGGCAAATATCCCGAAGGCTGCAAGGGTCAGGAGCCATTTGGCCGGCCCGAACTTATTCCTGAACCTGGAAAAATAGAAAAGGGTAATACTGAATACCATCGCAAACATTCCAAATAATAGCTGAAGTACCGGGGCACCGATTCCAATATTAATAATTGTGGTACCCAAGCCGATAAATCCACCCGAAAATGCGATGATGTTTATCAAACGATGCTCTACACAAAAATCAGCCTCAGCACCTGTATGTATGGATTTGAACTTATTTAAAAGCAGGTAAAATTTTTTCATCTAAGATTTTCAAACATTCGTCAAAGATAATTATTATTTTAAAGAAATTTTGAGTGAATATTTTAAGCTTCTGTTATTTACAATAATTCAATTTAAAGCACGATTCAACAGCCATAAAAAATAGTTTTGATTACTTTTGTTGAAAACAGGTAAATGTGATTCTGTACGCCCAGGCTAAGATCAATATCGGTTTGCAAATTCTCAGAAAGCGGGAAGATGGCTTTCATGATATATCGACTGTGATGAACGCGATACCATTGCGGGACATTATTGAGTTGAAGTTGGCAAACAGGAAATCTGCAGGATTTACAATGGACCAAACGGGCATAGTCGTTCCCGGAGAGATCGAATCCAACCTCTGCTACAAAAGCTGGCAAATTTTCTGCAAAACACACAATGCAGTACCCGTGAAGATTCATCTCCACAAGTCCATCCCCCCAGGTGCCGGTTTAGGTGGAGGATCCTCCAATGCAACGGCCATTTTAAAAGGATTGAATGAACTCACTGGCAACCCGTTACAAAACCGGCAGATTATCCGGCTTGCCGCTGAACTTGGAAGTGACTGCAGCTTTTTTATTAAAAATGAGCCGGTCATAGTCGAAGGGAGGGGTGAAATACTTCGTTCCTTTCCGGCAAAATTGAATGGTTTATATATGGTACTGCTGCATCCCGGCATTGGGGTAAATACGGCATGGGCATACCAACATGCTTCCCCGGATGATCAACGAGACGACCTGCGTACAATCCTATCTGCGCCTGTTGAGAACTGGAGGGATACCCTGGTCAACGATTTTGAATCTACGGTTTTCCTATCCTATCCTGAAATTGCACAGCTAAAGACAGCGCTTTACAGATCCGGAGCTGTGTATGCTTCCATGTCGGGTAGTGGTTCGGCTGTTTACGGCCTGTTTCATGAACCTCCCGTTATCCTTCCTGAAATTAAAAAACACCTTCTATGGAAAGGGAGACTTTAATCCAGTTCCAGTTCAAATACCACCATGGATCTGGGAACACGGTCACCTTCCGACACATGAATCTTCTTAATCACTCCAGGCCTGCCGGATGAAACAATATTCTTCATCTTCATTGCCTCCAGGATCATCAGTTGCTCCCCCTCCTCAACATGCTGTCCGACTTTCACGAAAATTTTGGTGATCGTTCCTGGAATAAAAGAGAGTACTTTACTCTCATCTTTCGGCACCCATGGCTTCCTGTCCAGAAATTTTCTGTTCAGCTCTGTCTTATACTTTCTGAATTCCACAACAAATTCATGTAATTCAGCTTCCGGTTTCTCCTTCATCTTCGTATCCTGTTTATGTTGGATTTTCTTAGTCATCGGTAATCCGTTAAAATGGAGGGATTCCATGTTTTTTCCTGGGCATCCCGATTTCCTTGTTGCCACTCACCTCAAGCGCGTGTTTTAATACCTTGCGTGTCTCTGCAGGTTCAATTACAGAATCTATGAATCCCTTGGCAGCTGCAACATATGGGTTGGCAAACTTTGCAATATATTCTGCCACCTTCTCCTTCCTTACCTTATCCGGGTCCTCAGCGCTGGTAATCTCTTTTCTGAAAATTATATTTGCAGCCCCTTCAGGCCCCATCACTGCAACCTCCGCATCCGGCCATGCAAACACAAAATCTGCCCTTAAATGTCTGGAATTCATTGCAATATAGCCTCCACCATACGCCTTTCTTAAAATCACAGTGATCTTGGGAACAGTTGCCTCACTGTAGGCATACAATAATTTCGCCCCGTGCCGGATCACACCGGCATGTTCCTGGTCAACCCCGGGAAGGTATCCCGGCAGGTCAACCAATGTGATGATCGGAATATTGAATGCATCGCAGAACCTGATAAACCTGGCAGACTTGTCGGATGAATCCACGTCCAGCACTCCCGCCAGTACTTTGGGTTGATTAGCCACAAATCCTACTGTTGTTCCTTCAATCCTCCCAAAACCGATAATAATATTGGCGGCCCAGTTTTCCTGTACCTCCAGAAAATCAGAATTATCGCTGATGGACCTGATCACGTCACGCACATCATAAGGCATTGATTTGTCGGATGGTACGATTTTATTTATATTATACTCCTGCTTTGGTTCCACCACCGTTTTTCGTTCCGAAGGGGTGCTGTTCGACCAGGGCAGGTAGTTTAGTAATGCCTTGATCTGTGCAAAACACTCAGCTTCCGATTGGGCAAAGAAGTGTGCATTCCCGGTCATCTCACTATGTACCCTTGCACCGCCAAGCTCTTCCATGCTAATATCCTCACCAAGTACAGTCTTGATTACTTCCGGGCCTGTGATAAACATTTTGGATATATTCTCCACCACAAAAACAAAATCTGTCAGTGCAGGTGAATAAACAGCCCCTCCGGCACAGGGTCCAAGGATCACGGAAATTTGCGGAATCACACCACTGGCAAGTGTATTCCTGAAAAAGATCTCACCGTATCCTGCCAAAGAACTCACCCCCTCCTGGATTCTTGCTCCCCCCGAATCGTTGATGCCAATCAATGGCATCCGCATTTTCAGAGAGTGATCCATGATCTTGGTTATCTTTCGCGCATGCATGGATCCCAATGATCCACCCGCCACGGTAAAATCCTGGGCAAAGATACAAATTGGCTTTCCGCCTACGGTACCGGTACCGGTCACAACACCATCGCCGTGCAAAATTTTCTGCTCCATCCCAAAATCGCGTGCGTCATGCTCCACAAACAGATCATATTCATTAAATGTTCCTTCATCCAGGATCTGGATGATTCTCTCACGGGCTGTTAATTTACCCATGGCTACCTGCTTCTGAATTGCCTGCTCGCCACCACCCAACTGGATCTGGTCACGACGTTTTTGCAATTCACTCACTTTTTTTGTTGATGCCATAATAATATAATTGATTACTAAATAGTTACATTGATATTTCCACAGGTTTTCCTGAAATTAAAAATACAATCTTAATAAATCTTTGCATGCAGAGAAACAGTATCCTCCCCTATCCCTTCCATTGAGCAATATAAATAATTCTTTATCAGGTATATGCCTAATTCAGGTTATACAACACAACGGCTACTTTGGTGCCAGTCTAAATAACCACAATGCCACAATAATAAACATGATATTGGGAAGCCAGACGGCCAGTTCAACAGAAAGAAGTCCTCCAATGGCAAATTGAGATGAAAACTGCACAAAAAGTATGTACGTAAAACTAATGATCACCCCGATGGCGATCTGCAGTCCAATTCCTCCCCTGACTTTCCTGGAAGATACCGCTACCCCGATAAAGGTGAGGATAAATGTGGAAAAAGGGAAAGATATTCGTTTATGTCGTTCGATCTGGTATGCCTTCACATTGGTTTCACCCTGCATCTTCTGCTGATTAATAAATTCATCCAGATCCTTCAAATTCATCGTCTCAACAAAATTTACCCTCCGCTCAAAATCGGAAGGAAGAATGTTGATGGTGGTATCCTTTATACGCCCGGATGTAATAGTTTCATGCAACCCATCAATGTCCCGCTGGTAATATCTCCGAAGCGACCATTTGTCAACAGCAGTGTCCCACCGGATCTGATCCGCCATCAATTTTGAAACCAGTTGGGTACCCTCAAATTTTTCCAAAGAAAAATTGTATCCTGTTTTTGAAATCGTACTGTAATTTTCCAGGTAAACGTAAATACCAGGTTCGATTTGCCGATGGAAATTCTTTGAATTGAAACGCATGGGCCGGTTGTGAATATACTTCTCCTCAAACTTTAACTTCACCGCATTTGACTTTGGAATTACCTTATCATTCAGAAAAAAGGAGAGCCCTGCAATGATGATGGAAGAGATCAGGTAAGGCCTCAGTAACCTTCTAAAACTCATGCCACTGTTCAAAATGGCAATAATTTCAGTATTATATGCCATCCGGGATGTGAAATAAATTACCGCGATAAAAGTAAACAGTGAACTGAAAAGCACACCAAAATAGGGAATGAAATTCATGTAGTATTCGAATATGATCTCCTTCAGCTTTGCACCGTTTTCGATAAAATCATCAATTTTTTCAGATATATCAAAAACAACGGCAATGGCAAGGATCAATGAGATCGCCAGAAAGAACGTACCAAGGAATTTCCTGATAATATAAATATCGATGATCTTCAGCCTGAGCAGCCTTATAATCTTGTGCTTAATTCTTTCACCATATTTATTTTCCATGGCGTAAATTCACCTTTCCTTATTTGATTAAACGCTTCCCTGACGAGCCATAAGTAAAATGCCAGGTTGTGCATGGTTGCAATTTGTGCCCCCAAAAGTTCTCCTGCTATGACTAGATGACGTAAATAAGCTTTCGAATATTGCATGTCCACTACTGAATGGTTCATTTCATCCACCGGAGAGAAATCGTTCATCCACTTCCGGTTCCTGATATTGATGATCCCCTTGCTTGTGAACAACATCCCGTTTCTGCCATTTCTGGTGGGCATAACACAGTCGAACATATCCACCCCCCTTTCAATGCTTTCCAGAATATTTACCGGGGTTCCAACCCCCATCAGGTAACGCGGCCTGTCGTCGGGCAGTATCTCATTCACTATCTCAATCATGCCATACATATCTTCAACCGGTTCCCCAACCGATAACCCACCGATGGCATTTCCTTCGGCTCCGAGGGAAGCAATTTTTTCGGCTGACTTTTTCCTCAATTCCTTATAAACACTACCTTGTACAATGGGAATAAAAGCCTGTTCATGTCCATAAGCAGGGCCACTGTTCTTAAAGTGCTCCCAACCCCTGTCAAGCCAGTGATGTGTCAGGTTCAACGACTCGTCCGCATATTTCATGTCGCATGGCCAGGGGGTACATTCATCAAAGGCCATGATCAGATCAGCACCGATCGTCCGCTGTACATCCACCACGTTTTCAGGAGTAAACAGATGCTTCGATCCATCAATATGTGACCGGAAACTTGCGCCTTCCCTGGTCAGTTTCCTGTTTTCAGAAAGTGAAAATACCTGATAACCGCCACTGTCCGTAAGGATCGAACGGTCCCAGTTCATAAAT
Organism: Bacteroidales bacterium; assembly: GCA_040880545.1. Taxonomy (GTDB): domain Bacteria; phylum Bacteroidota; class Bacteroidia; order Bacteroidales; genus M55B112. Next base: position 56,992 of record JBBDIE010000180.1, read on the forward strand.
TTATGCAATCCTCCCACTTCAGACAATACCTCTGTTCCCGGTCGCAGGTATAGATGGTAGGTATTCCCAAGTATTATGGGAGCATTAATATCATTTTTCAAATCATGCTGATGAACCGATTTAACAGTTCCCTGGGTACCCACGGGCATAAAGATGGGCGTTTCAAAGGTAGAGTGGTCAGTTGTAATCCTTCCCGCCCTTGCACTGCTTTTTGTATCCTTATGTAATATTTCGAACTTCATCCGTAACTTCAGTCGGCAAAGATACGTATTATGTTAATAAAAAAACGCCGCGTTTCAGGACCACTGGTTGTGGATGAACATAATCTTTCCTAACATTGCTGCTTAATTTGAAGGAATGATTTTTGACCAACTTTATAATACTTCGGACCCTGTTATCTGGATCATTGCAGGAATGCTTGCATTTTCACTCCTGATACAATTCATCTATTATTTGTTCATCTATGCAAGGGTTCCTGGCCACCGGTCTCCTAAAACAGAAACTAAGCCTATACCGGTCTCTGTGGTAATCTGTGCCAGGAACGAAGCGGAGAACCTCTCTAAAAATCTGCCTCGTTTTCTTAGCCAGGAATATCCGGAATACGAAGTGGTGGTTGTCAATGACTGTTCCACAGATCATACCGAAGAGGTGCTGATGAATATGAAAGTGAAGTATCCGAATTTTAGGTATACCACCATCCCGCAGGACAATAAATTCACACATGGAAAAAAACTGGCCCTTACCGTGGGTATCAAATCGGCAAATCACGAACATATGCTTCTCAGCGATGCTGATTGTTATCCATCCTCGGATCAATGGATCAGAAGTATGACGCGTCATTTTTCCAAAGAAACAGAACTGATCCTCGGGGTCGGCAAGTATGAAAGGAAAAGAGGGTTGTTAAACATCATTGTCCGATATGAAACCCTCTACACAGCCATGCAATACCTCTCATTTGCCATCAGAGGTAAAGCATATATGGGGGTGGGACGGAACATGGCATACAAAAAAGAGTTGTTTTACAGGCACAAAGGTTTTGCAAGTCACCTGAAAGTACTCTCGGGAGATGACGACCTTTTTGTAAATGAAGCGACAACAAAGAAAAACACGGCTGTGGAGTTTTCACACGGTAGCCTGACCCTTTCCTCCCCTCCTGCATCTTTCAATGGCTGGTTCAAGCAGAAAAAAAGGCACCTGTCCAGCTCAAAATATTATCGTTTCTCTTCAAAATTCAGACTTGGAATGGAATACTTCACCCGGATACTTTTCTATTCTTCTTCCATTTTTCTACTCTTCACGGAACACTGGAAATGGGTAGGTATTGGAGCGCTGGTTCTCCTGGCATTGGTAAGGATGCTGATTGTTAAATTGACCATGCAACGATTGGATGAAAGGGATTTATTGCTACCTTCGTTGTTGTTAGATCCACTTATGCCGCTTATCCTGGCAGCGGTTTGGATCGCAAACTACATCAGACCACGTGAACCTAAATGGAATTAAATAACAGCTTATCTGAAAAAGCACAGCAGGATATTGAGCTGGTAGATAGAGCAAAAAATGGTGATCAACAAGCCTACGCGCAACTGCTGGGGAAGTACCGTGATGCAATCTACTTTATGCTCCTAAAAATGGTAAGTAATCCTACAGATGCAGAGGATCTGACCATTGAAGCCTTTGGTAAGGCATTTAAGAATCTGAAACAGTATACTCCCAATTTTGCATTTAGTACATGGCTTTTTAAAATAGCCTCCAATAACTGTATCGACTATATCAGGAAACAGCGTGGCAGTACCGTCTCCCTTGACCAATCGGTAGACGGTGAAGAAAACCTGAGCCCCTCCACCATGATCCAGTCTGATGCCCCCGATCCGGAAGCAAGCATGATCAATGAGCAGAAGATCAAAATGATGCACGAAGTGGTTGCCAAGTTAAAACCACGATACAGATCGCTGATCGAACTGCGTTATTTCAATGAATATTCATACGAAGAAATCTCCGACCACCTGGAATTACCCATCGGCACAGTAAAGGCCCAGCTGTTCAGGGCACGTGAGCTACTCCTGAACATCCTCAAAAATACGGATGCCAAAAGCTGACCCCGTATGGAGCTGATTAAAAAATACTTTCCGGAAATCACCCATAACCAGGTTTCACAATTCCAGGCACTTGGCAGTGCCCTGACAGAATGGAACGAAAAGATTAATGTGATTTCCCGCAAAGACACAGACAAGCTGGAAGAGAGGCATATTCTTCATTCACTGGCCATTGCAAAATTTACCGGATTCAATCCCGGTACCAGGATTATCGATGTGGGGACCGGAGGGGGCTTTCCCGGTTTACCACTGGCAATCATGTTCCCCAATTGTGAATTTACCCTGGTGGACTCCATTGCAAAAAAAATAAAAGTGGTGAATGAAGTTGCTGAAGCTGCAGGAATAAAAAATGTACAGGCATACCAGGCCCGCGCCGAAACCATCAGGGATGAGTTCGACTTCGTTGTTAGCAGGGCTGTAACAGCATTCCCACAATTTTACAGGTGGTCATACAAAATGATCTCCAGGGTTTCATTCAATGAAACTCCCAATGGGATCATCGCTCTTAAAGGGGGAAATGTCAGCCCGGAGGTTTCGGGTTTTGGTAAAAGGTTGCACATTGTACCTGTCAGCACCTGGTTCGAAGAGGCGTGGTTTGCAGAAAAAAAAGTAATCCATCTGAAGATTTGACCTTAATTCTTTTTTCTTTAAAACTAAATCGCTATTTTTGCACCCCGAAAAGATTGAAAACAGAAATATCGTAAATTACCAGATATGCCAAAGAGAACATTTCAGCCATCGAACAGGAAGCGCAGGAACAAGCATGGCTTCAGGGAAAGAATGAGTACTGCCAGTGGCAGGAACATACTTAATCTGAGAAGAAGGAAAGGACGTAAGAAGCTTTCCGTTTCAGACGAAGCGCGTCATAAGAAATAATAAATAAAGACCTGATTTATCAGAAAACCAGCCTGACGGTTGGTTTTTTTATGCCCTGTTCTTTCCGCACCCTTTTCCTGTTTACCTCTCTTATTTTTCCTACTTTTACCGATTCTAAACCCAGCAGATGAAACATTCGTGCAATTTTGTGGACAAATGGATATAAAAATGTTTAACTAAATAGTGTTGAAGTGAAAATTGCCATTATAGGAGGAGGTCCGGCAGGTCTAACTGCAGCATACCAGCTCTCCAAAGAGCTTGGGAATAAGGTAACAGCACTTGATGTGTTCGAAGCTGCCGACACGGTGGGTGGAATGTCACGGTCTATTTCGCTCTGGGACCAGGTGGTTGACCTTGGCCCCCACAGATTCTTCAGCAAAGATAAAAAGATCAATGCCCTTTGGCTCGAAGTTGTGGGAGATGATTTTGACATTGTACGCAGAAAGACCCGGATCTACTATAATAAAACATTTTTCGACTATCCCATCCGTGCATTCAATGCTTTGAAAGGGCTGGGAATCTGGCAGGCCTCTCTTTGCCTTCTGAGTTACCTTCAGCAAAAGGTTTTCCCGGTAAAAGACACATCCACTTTTGAAGGCTGGGTGACCAGGAGATTTGGAAAACGGCTGTACAGGATCTTCTTCAAGACATATTCCGAAAAATTGTGGGGAATTAAATGTACCGAACTCGACAGCGATTTTGCCTCCCAGCGGATCAAGAAGCTCTCGCTCTTCGAAGCCATTAAAAATGCCATTGTAATTACAAATAAAAGCAAGCATGCCACCCTGGTGGATCAATTTGCGTACCCGGTGGGCGGAACAGGTTCCGTGTACCGGAAAATGATGGACCAGATCATTGCTAACGGAGGAGCAGTGCACCTTGATACACCCGTTGAAAAGGTGATTACAGAAAATAACAAGGTGGAAGCGCTGCTGCTGGAAAACGGTGAAAGAATCGAATACGACCATGTCATATCAACTATGCCATTGACACTGCTGGTGGAAAGACTCGGTAATGTATCTGAAGATCTTTCAGAAAAGGTAAGGTCCCTGAAATTCAGAAATACCATCCTTGTTTACCTGCAAGTGAACCAGAGAAACCTGTTTCCTGATCAATGGTTATATATCCACGATTCGGAGGTTGAGACCGGAAGGATCACAAATTTCCGCAACTGGGTACCCCAATTGTATGGCGATAAGGACCAATCCATCCTTTGTATGGAATACTGGTGCAATTTTGAGGATGAGTTATGGAACAGTGATGACAATTATCTGAAGGAGCTGGCCACAGGTGAGATTGATCATATCGGGCTTGCAGCAAAAGAGGATGTATTGGATGCCTCCATATTCAGAATTCCAAGGTGTTATCCGGTTTATTTCAGCGGATACCTGGAAAAACTGGAACCGGTACAGAAATTCCTTGACACCATCAGTCACCTGCATGTCATTGGAAGGTATGGAGCCTATAAATACAACAACCAGGATCACAGTATTCTTATGGGAATGATGGCAGCCGAAAATATCCTCCTGAATGAGGTCCATGACCTTTGGGGTATCAATACAGATTACGAAGTTTACCAGGAATCCGCGACCATAACAAAAACAGGTCTGACCACTACAAAAGGCAATTAATAGGCCGATATGTACGTTCAAATAAGTTGGTTGATTATATTTGCAAGACAGAAACCCAAATAAATGGACTTTTTACGATTCCTGAAAACTAAAATATTTCTACGACATCTCCTGCTGGCTGTTTCCATCTCGGTTGTCATCCTTCTGATCACCTTGGTGTGGCTGAAAATATATACGCATCACGGGCAGGCAATCTCAGTACCAAACTTAACCGGATTAACCCTGGAAGAGGTGGAAGATGTTGTTACTTCCCGTAAATTAAATTACGAAGTACTCGATTCAATTTTTGCTACGGACATGCCCAGGGGCACAGTGGTCAAACAAGATCCGATACCCAACTCAAAAGTAAAGGTCAGGCGGCGTATTTTTGTAACAATGAACGCTATCAATCCGGAAAAGGTGGTGGTGCCCGACCTTGTATCCTTGTCGGACAGGCAAGCTATACTGGCCCTTGAAAATGCAGGACTTGAACTGGGAGAACTCAGCTACAAACCAGATTTTGCTGAGAACAGTGTACTACAACAAAAACTAAATGGCTCCGTTATTAATGCAGGAACTATGATTGAAAAAGGCACAGCAATTGATCTTGTACTGGGTATGGGGCTAAGTAATGAATTAACCACTGTTCCCAACCTGCAAGGAATGGATCTGTCCATGGCCAAAGAAGCTATTTCTGAAAGATACCTCAATTTCGGGGTAGCCATGTACGATGCATCGGTGCAGACAAAAGAGGACAGTATCCTTGCGCGTGTTTACAGCCAGAATCCGGAATACGATGGATTTTCGAGGGTAAACAAAGGAGTGGAGGTATTTGTTTGGTTAACAGTCGACTCAACAATGCTCCAAATACAGGCGAGGTGAGTGCCCATTTAAATGCAGATGCAGCTTTTGAAGATGAGACTGACTTTTAATACCGGCCCGCTGATTGCACTTCTTTTAGCAGGCACACAAGTAATAAGCGCACAGGAGTATGTCGTGCCCCTTGAAAATAATCCGCAAATTAAGGATTATCCACAACCTGCAAAAAAAAACGCGGGTGCAGTCATGTTGGAACTGCCTGTAATTGACGATTTTTCATATAATTCACCTTTTCCAGATACGGAAATCTGGGCTGATAATTATGCTTTTATCAATAACGGATTTGCTGTGAATCCTCCTACATTAGGGGTGGCAACACTGGATGCAATTAATCAGTATGGCTCAGTATATCCCGAAGCCACCATCAGTCCTCTCACATTTGATGCCGATTTCCTCACCTCCCATCCGGTGAACCTGGCATTTCCGGCATCCGACAGTATTTACCTGAGCTTCTTTTACCAACCCATGGGAAATGGACTGATGCCAGGCTCATCAGACTCCCTATACCTTGATTTTTTTGATCCCGTAACGGACGAATGGATTACTATATGGGGCTTACCTGGCGATACCTTAAGGGAATTCCGGCAAGTGATGATTCCTGTTACCGATGATCGATTTCTTGTGGAGGGGTTCAGATTCGGTTTCAGGAACAGGGCCAGTCTTCCTAAAAACCCCGATTACATAGATAAACGGGGAAATGTGGATCACTGGAATATTGACTATGTAAGGCTTGACAGGAACAGAAGTCACCGGGATACCATCATACGGGATGTGGCCTTCAACAAGCCGGTCCCCTCCATGCTTAAAAACCTGGAGTCCATTCCCTGGGACCATTTTGAGGTGGCTTACAACACCATTTACATTCCTTCAATCACATTTAATTATTTCAATAACGACAGCGCCATAAGAAATGTAACCCGGAGCATGGTGACCCATGATGAAGTGTGGAACGAACTGTATAATCCTGCCAACCCAACAGCACAGGATATTTTACCCGGAACTTCGGTTACCCATAATCTTCCAAATATCTATCCTTTCAATTTCAGCAGGGGAGATACTGCAAGTTACCTGGTAAAGGCCTGGCTCCGGACCGATGAATTCGACAATAAATCAAACGATACAATCTACAGGAGACAAATCTTCAAAGACTATTTTGCATACGACGACGGGACCGCTGAAAGGGGTTATGGCATACGTGGAAGCGGGACCAGTAACGGGTTGATAGCCGTCAGGTTCAATAGTTATATTGCTGACGAGTTGGGAGGTGTTGATGTCTATTTTACACAATTGATGGATTCACTCAACCTCGGTTATTATTTTAAATTCATGGTATGGGATGATGTGGACGGACTTCCCGGTAATCTGATCTACGAAGATGATGTTGACCATACTGTGGTATATTCAGACATCCTGAATAAGTTTACCCGGTTTGAATTTAAGGAATCTGTAGGGATCTCAGGAACATTCTATGTGGGTCTGATGCAGTACAACCAATACCTCCTGAACATCGGACTAGATGTCAATAAACCCTCCATCGGAAATTTGTTGTACAATATTGATGGTAACTGGACCCAGTCACTGGCGCCCGGAAGCCCGATGTTACGACCATTTGTTAAAAGATATTACTCCTCTGTTCCCAGGGAAGATGCCAGGGAAGAGACAGAAAGCAAAACATTGAAATTCTGGCCTAATCCCGTGCGGCAATATCTGCATGTTGAACTGCCAGTTGATTTTTTAGATCAGGATTTCAGGTTGCAAATTTTTGACATTACGGGTAAAACTGTGGTTTCAAGGATTGCTTCCGGGCGTGAGATATTTGTGGGTGATCTGCCTGACGGAATATACCTTCTTTCAGTTACCTCCGGTTCACATAATTTCAGAACTGAACGAATAATTATCCAAAGGTAACCATGAGTGAAGAAGCATTTGACAATAACGATCTGTACGAACATTTCAGGTTTGATTCCGATAAGGGACAGGCACCATTGCGTATTGATAAATTTCTCCAAAACAAACTGGAAGCAACCTCCAGAAGCAGGATTCAGTCAGCTGCAGCCGCCGGCAGCATCCTCGTAAACAACGTTCCGGTAAAATCCAATTATAAAGTAAAACCGCTGGATATAATATCCATTGTGCTTCCACATCCTCCCAGGAAACTTGAGCTCATAGCACAGGATATTCCGCTGAATATAGTCTTTGAAGATGATCATCTGATCGTGGTGAACAAGGACCCCGGTATGGTGGTCCATCCCGGTCATGGAAATTACACGGGTACCCTTGTGAATGCCCTGATGTTTCACCTGAAGGACAATCCCCTCTTTCAGAGCGGCGAGGAGAGGCCCGGCCTGGTTCACAGAATCGATAAAAATACCTCCGGACTTCTGGTAGTGGCTAAAACAGAAATTGCCATGACCAGCCTGGCCATGCAGTTTTTTAACAAGACCTCCAAAAGAACATATCATGCAATTGTATGGGGAGAGCCACCTGAAGAAGAGGGGACCATCACGGGACATATCGGAAGAAATCCTAAAGACCGTAAAAAGATGATGGTATTTCCCGAAGGCGACCAGGGTAAAGCGGCAGTCACCCATTACCGGATACTTGAACGATTGGGCTATGTTACCCTTGTTGAATGCAGACTCGAAACTGGAAGAACACACCAGATCAGGGTCCATTTCCAATACATAAAACACCCCCTGTTTAACGACAATGAATATGGCGGCGACAAAATCCTCAGGGGTACAACATTTACGAAGTACAAGCAGTTTGTAACCAATTGCTTTAACATCCTGCCGCGACAAGCTTTGCATGCAAAATCACTCGGATTTATTCACCCCGAATCCGGGAAAGAACTCCTTTTTGAATCGGAACTACCGGGTGACCTTACCCAGGTTATCGAAAAGTGGAGAAAATATACAGGTGGAAGGGAAATGGAAAATTCCTGAAATTTTGTGTTGCTCAACGTAATATTATCTTTACCAATCGAATTATTACGATTGATGGAATCGAAGAACAATTTTCCAAAAAGCTGCACTGTTTTTATGAATTCTTCGTTAAATAAATTGTAAATTTAAACTAAGAATGACCAGTAATTACTTATGGATATAGCAATATTGGCAGGTGGTAATTCATCTGAATATTCAATCTCAGTAAAAAGTGGAATTGAAATTCAGAAATGGCTCACCGGTGCAGGATACAATGCACACCTCGTAGTTTTAAAAGGTTCCGACTGGCATGTTAAAAATGGCAGGGATAAGTTACCATTCAACAAACAGTTGTTTAGCTTCAACCTGGGTAAAAAGGAGGTGCGTATTAACTATGTATGGAATACAATTCATGGTACACCCGGAGAAAACGGACTGCTCCAGGGATATCTTGATATGCAACAGGTACCATATAATACGGCAGGGCTCCTTGCTTCAGCAATGACCTTTAATAAATATGTGGCAAAAACTTACCTCAAGCAATTTGGGATCATGACCGCCGAATCGGAGTTGATCCATCGCGGTAAACCTTATTCTATTGAGACTATCCTTGAAAATGTAGGCTTGCCTTGTTTCATCAAACCAAATAATGGAGGATCCAGTTACGGGACCTCGAAAGTTACACAGATAGAAAACGTAAAACCTGCCATCGATAAAGCCTTTAAAGAAGATGACCAGGTAATTATTGAATCATTCGTCAAAGGTAGGGAAGTGACATGCGGACTGGTTAAAACTAAAAAACGTACCCTGATATTCCCGCTTACCGAAATTGTTTCAAAAACCGAATTTTTTACATACGAAGCCAAATATGAAGGGATGTCGGACGAGATCACTCCGGCTGATATTGAGGAAGATCTGTCCAAAAGGTGTATGCAGCTCTCCTCCGAGATTTACGATCACACAAATTGTAAGGGTATTGTAAGGGTCGATTTTATTATCAGGGGAAACCAGGTCTATTTTCTGGAATTAAATACCATCCCGGGAATGACAAAAGAGAGCATTGTACCGCAACAAATCAGGGCAATGGATATGCGGGTAGAAGATGTTCTGAGTGAGGTGATCGAGGATACGATGGAATGACACTATATAGCGTCTGTCAATGGAGTAAAGTGGCTGGATCTAATGTTCTAGATCATCGTAATTGTCCTTTTTTTAACCACAGAGGAAACAGACCAGCAAGCTGGCACAGAGTTTAGAGCAGAGTTTTTTTAATTTAGAGTGATATTCAAACGTGCTAAGGGAGTTAGGAGCAAGCTCTTGAGGTGGACTTCGTTGCAGTATAATAAATGGCCCGCTACGGGCCAATGCGCGTTGGCCGGACGATTTCAGATGGCCCCGACGGTCGAATTGCTACTATAGGTGCCCAGCGGGAACGAAACACTTATACAACTTAGAGTCTCTCAATAAAGTAGAGTGGCTGGATCATAATGTTCGAGATCAAGGGTTATTCCCTGCGG
>JBBDIE010000181.1:0-11723 GCA_040880545.1 Bacteroidales bacterium
ACTGCTTAAAATCGTCCATCTTGGACCCGCCATGCAAAATGTTCACGGTGAATGGCTGGATACCTATAAATTAGAGATCTCTAACGAGGTCATTGACAACATCATAAAATTTATTACAAAGCATGGAAAGAATACGGAATCAGATCTTATCATCCAGTTGGCTGATGCTGTTTTTCACTTTGACCAGGTGAGTGAAGAAGCCATGATCATAAAATGTAAAACCCTTGCAGGACTGGGAAAACATGGTCTGGCAACAGATGTATATAAAAAATTCATTACCGATTATAAAAGCCTCTACGATGAGGCCTTCCCGAAAAGCTTCAACCAGATCCTTGAAGAGAAAGTTCCTTACTATTTCAAGTAATACAGTAATAGATCCATAACCAACCGGCATTTGTTTTTTTTTAAGGTAATTTTAAGTTGCGGGGAGTATTATTGCATACATTATAAAACCTTAAAAATACCAGATACTACAGATTAAGCCTGATTTTTTTCATGGTAATTCCTATTATTTCCTGTATGAATGAATTTATTAACTATTATACAATCACTCTGTTACTAAGTTATTTGGATAAATGAAACCCTCATGTTAGAACCTACGCATAACACTATGTACATAATTTAGGGTTCCATGCCATCGATATCGGAAATGCCAAATAAAATGCTGTTAAATAGTAGAAATACAGGACTTTAACCAAATTATGCACGAATGAAACCCCATAACAAATTGTTATTTATTTTGTTATTGCTCTCTGCAAGCTTTTCAGTCTGTTCACAGGACACAGTTGACGCAACCACTCTGAATAATAAAATCATGGCGGGCTACCAGGGTTGGTTCGCTGCAAACGGAGACGGTTCGGGTTATGGGTGGATCCATTGGTCACGGCGCGGAGAAGTACCCAATGCAGACAATATTACCATCGACATGTGGCCGGATATGCGTGAATATGATGAAGACGAGCTTTTTAAAACGAGTTTCGTATACCCGGATTTTACTCAGGCAGGACTATACAGTGCTTATACCAAAAAGACTGTCGAACGCCATGTAAAATGGATGAAAGATTACGGGATTGACGGGGTATTTGTGCAACGTTTCCTTGGATCCACGGCCAGCAGGAGGAATTTAAGAGATACTGTTCTGCAAAATGTTCGTTACGGAGCGGAAAAATATGGACGGGCATTTGCCAATATGTATGATTTATCAGGAGGAAACACCGAAACCCTTGTCGAGTGGATCAAGAATGATTGGATGCACTTGGTGGATGATCTGAAAATACTTGAAAGCCCGAATTATTTGCACCATAATGGAAAGCCCGTGCTTTCAATCTGGGGGTTTGGACTAAGTGGTAGACCCGGTACGCCGATGGAAGCCGAAGAAATCATTCGGTGGCTGACAGAAGAGGCTCCTGAAAAATATAAAGTGACACTGAAAGGGGGAGTTGATGATAAATGGCAGGACCATTCCTCTGAATGGCAGTCTGTGTATGAAATGTTTGATATTCTCAGTCCATGGGCGGTTGGTCGCTACGGCGATATCGCAGGTGCGGATAACTTCAGAAAGAACAAAATAGAACCGGACCTCATCAGAACCCAGGGTAAAAACATAGATTATATACCTGTCGTTTTCCCGGGATTCTCCTGGTACAATCTGAAAGAAGGAACCAGTGAATTGAACCGTCGTCCACGGATAGGGGGCAATTTTTTTTGGCACCAGCTCTACAATGCTGTGGATGCCGGGTGCAACATGGTCTATGTTGCTATGTATGATGAAGTGGATGAGGGAACTGCTATTTTCAAGCTGGCAGAAAATGAACAACAGATCCCGACAACGGGAAAATTTGTTACTCTTGATATAGATGGATATAAATTGCCCAGCGACTGGTACCTGCGCCTGACAGGTGAAGCAACCAAAATGCTTCGAGGTGAAATCAACCTCACCTCCACCATCCCGATTGTTGCGTATCCCGATCGATCGGAGTTTATATCTCAGCAGGTTCCCACAATAATGGCTCCCGGTGCAACATCAACAATTTCAGTAACGCTGAAAAATACCGGTATAACAAACTGGACAAAAAGTAACAACTATAAGCTGATTTACTCCGTTGATTCAACCCAAAACACCTGGGGTATTGCACAGGTGGAATTAGAAGAAAGCGAGATCATTGAACCTGGAGAGCTTAAAACCTTTGTATTTGAAATTACAGCGCCTTCCATGGAGGGAGTATACCCATTTCAATGGAGTCTGTTTCAGCAGGGAAAGGGATGGATTGACGATGCTTCTGAATTACAACTGATCAATGTGTCCTCTAATCCCGCTTTTCTTGACGATTGTGATGCCATAGGTGGATGGACCTCATCGGGAAGCCTATCATTAAACACAAGTGAAAATAAACAGGGGACCGGTTGCATTGAATTCCTCGGAAGTGGCAGCGATACTACAGAGTTTAAACAGGTATTTTTAGTACCATATAATTCTGGAATAGAGTCATTTGACGCAACATTGCAATTCTGGTACTACATATCAGATGCTTCACTTGCACCAAACGGTATTACTGTCAATCTCGGAAGTGAGGGTTCCCCAGATAACAACTTCTATGAATGGACAGAGGGGAACCTCATAAATGGCTGGAACCTAATTACCCTAAATATCAGCGATGCAGCAATATCAGGAACCCCCGACCTCGCTGCAATCAATTGGTTCCGCATTTCATCCGAAAAAGCAGCACCTCTAAGCAGCAAAATAGATGAGATCCAGCTGTTCGACCGCTATTCCGGAAGAATTAAATACGAACTTATTGTAAACAATGGTGAGGGCTCTGGACAGTATGCCGAAGATGTTTTTGTTTCTATTATCGCAGATGAGACTCCCATTGGGAGCGTGTTTACACGATGGAGGGTGGTCGAAGGAAATCCTTTGTTCGAAGATGTAAATGCACCTGAAACAAATGTTCGCATTCGGGATATGAACGTTGAATTAACTGCTGAATACAAAATGTTCGGGCAGTACCTCGATGACTGTGATGGCATGAATGGCTGGGGAAGTTCGGGCCCCATCACATTAAATACCTCCGATTATAAAGAAGGATCCGGTTGCATTGAATTCTCAGGAAATCAAACCGATGAATTTAAAAAATCATTTGAAACGCCCCATAATCCAGGAGTTTCAGCAGAAAGGGGAAGGTTGGAATTCTGGTATTACGTCTCAAATGCCTCACGGCTGGGTTCAAATAATCAGCTGGAGTTGGGCAGTGCCGGCCGCAGTGACCAGCAAGAATACAACTGGAATTTGAGCGGTTTAAATGATGGCTGGAATTTTATCAGTGTGAAATTCAGCAATGCCAGCATCACAAACTCTGCACCGGATCTGAGCGCAATCAACTGGTTCAGGATATATAATTTCAAGTCAGGAAGTATCGTATCACGCATAGATGCCATTGAAATAACAGATCCCGATGCCGGAGTGAAATATCCACTTTCAGTTCAAAACGGAACGGGTGATGGAAGTTTTTACCAGGGATCAAATATCAGCATCGTTGCAAATCCGGCGCCATCCGGGTACCTGTTCGAACAATGGTCAATTGAATCAGGCAGCCCGGTAATCTCCGATATACATGCAGCAAACACAACACTGACCATGGGGAATGGTCCTGCTGTTATTCTGGCAAGCTTCCTTGAAGAACACTACCCATTAACTGTTCAGAATGGAACAGGTGACGGTAACTATACCCCTGGAACTATTGTAACTATTCAGGCTGATCAGGCAACTGAGGGGCATTCATTTGATCAATGGATCATTGAATCGGGCAATCCTGTTATCTCCGACATACATGCCTCGAGCACAACACTAACCATGGGAAATGTTTTAGCGTCTGTTTCAGCAACGTTTATAGAAGATGTTACCGGAATATTCCTGAATGGTTCTTTACAAAAAGTACATATTTTCCCAAATCCAGGTACGAATGAATTCTCAGTTGCTCTTTCCCTGGAAACAACTGCTAATATTAGCATTTCATTACAGGACCTCAGTGGAAGGATTCTTGAAAACATGGTAATGAATCAGCAAATCCTCCCAGGGAACCAGGTGATCAATTTGCCCGTTTCCGGAATTGAGCCGGGAACCTATATTCTCAGGATAAGTATTGATGATACATTAAGCACCAGGATGGTAATAATAAACTAAATATTAAAGAACCCACATTACAATAATTAACTCCGTTAAACTTAAGCTAACACAAAAATGAAAATTCACTTTATTTCTACCCTATTCATTTTGCTAATAATTAGCCCTCTATTTTCAGCTACGATTGAAATTGAACCTACAGGAACGGATGATGATACTGATCTCATTCAAAATGCTTTGGATGGGCTGGAAACCGGAGATACTTTAATTTTAAATGGTGATTTTGTATTCAGATACACCATATATCTGCCTTCCTATTTTACCTGGATCCTTAATGGAACCCTAATGTTGGCTGGCGATGCTGTGCTAGATAAAGTCGGTTGGGTTGATCCTCCAATTGATGCAAGACGCCGTACAGGAATTACAGAAAAAAGTGGAGGAGCAACAAATATTGACATGTCCGGTGGAACTTATTATGGGAACTCAGATAAATATCCATACAGCATGCGGTTGATAAATTTTGTAAGTGTAACAAATTCCAATTTTCATGACATGCTAATTACCGACTGCACCGATGACAACTTTACGCTTGGCCCGGGAAGTAATAACAATGAATGTCGGAATATTATTTCCTCCTTTGCGGGTGGAAATGCATTGACTGATAAAGGAGATTACAACAAGTGGTATGACTGCATAGCCGAAGATTGTTATGGTCCTAATAGTGATGGATGGACACCCAAATGCCGCAACAGTGAATTCCACCGTTGTATCGCCAGACGGAATGTAGGCCCCGGATTTGGAATGTATTGTCGCATTGACGGCTCCGGCGACCCTGTTGACCTGGGCGAGTCCATTGATGGCAATAAATTCTTTGAATGTGAAGCCTATGAGAATGGCGGCGCGGGTTTTAGTTTTAATATCTCCAGCAATTCAGGTGCGGGCGCCACTATCAAAAACAACTATATTCAGGCGATTTGTTACAACAACGCATCGAGCGGTGTTCGATTCAGGAATAAAACAGCTGACGGGATCGTGGAGAACAACGAAATAGACATTTTATGCTATGGAAACCGCGGGGAAAAGAGCGACGGTACGCCTTCAACCGTTGCCGGTGGACTGGGTACTGATGGCGGCTCTTCCTATCCTCCAATAACCGGTATTACCGGAAGAATGGTCAGTTTTGACAATGTCCAATATGATGTCAACACAAACAATGCATTTAATTGTGATATAACCGTTTACAACCCATCCGGCCAGCATCCCGCTGTTCTGAAGAAAGGAGATGCATCAAATAAGATTACGGTAATAAACTTTAACTGTTCAGATGAGTTGGAGCATTGGTGTCAGCAGTCATACTGCAGTACCATAGCGGTGAATGCCTCTCCAACTGAAGCTAAATCAGTATGTTCTTTGTCTCACAACTTTCCAAACCCCTTTTCTGAAAGCACCTGGATTACTTATACGATTCCGGCAGAAAGTCGTGTTTCCATCAAAGTCTATGATCCTTCCGGCAAAGAGTTGCGTACCCTTGTAGATGAATTTAAACAACAAGGACAGCACATGACAGTCCTCAACAAAAGGGATCTTCCCGGGGGCACATTGGTTTACCGCATTATTGCCGGCAGGCATGCTGAAACGAAAAAAATAATTCATATTAAATGAAAAGCTGCTATAAATACATAATGAGCAGAATAAGGTGGATACAAACATATCTGTACTGCATGATTATTTTTCATTTTTAATATTGAGATGATTTTTAAATCCATAAACGGAGGCCAATTAATTTTAAATTCTACACAATTATTATCCTTACACTCTTTTTCAGCAGACCCTTAATTAAAGGATGATTTATTTCATCAATTTTAGAAATATTTAAGAAAAGATTTTTATTCCAGAGTTAACTTACTTGCTATAATAGAAACCACATTTAATTAATGCAATTTATCATCGTATGAACCTCTTATCATTGAGAAAAGATAATTCGGGAGCAAATACAATAGGATATCAATAAATGTTCGTAAGAATCCGATAGCTCATTGATGAGAGCTCGCCGAACATCTTTGATAAATTTTTCAGGTATGAGGCAACTAGTACCGTGAGATAATATGAAAAGGATAACTTACTTTAAATTAATCGCTTAAATAAAGAATTTATACATATGAAGCCAACAAGAAGAAAATTCCTGAAAACAGTGGCGGCCGGTTCTTCCGCAATAGCTCTCGGAGGTGTGGGATATGGATTTTCACCAGCCAGTTACTCCCGTATTATAGGAGCCAATGATCGAATTGTAATGGGAATAATGGGGACCAATGGAAGGGGTCGGAAAATGGCCGCAAATTTCGCAACCCGTAAAAATACAGAGGTTCTCTTTATATGCGATGTTGAGGATAAGGCGCTTGCCAAAGGAATAAGTGCAGTAGAACAGGCTGTCGGTAAAACACCAAAAAGTGAAAAGGACATCCGGAAAATGCTTGAAGTAAAGGATATTGACGCGGTCTTCCTGGCACCTCCAGATCACTGGCATGCTCCGGCAACCATCATGAGTTGCGTGGCAGGGAAACATGTGTATGTTGAAAAACCACTTAGCCACAATCCGGCCGAAGGAGAAATGGCCATAAAAGCTGCCCGAAAGTATAACAGAATCGTGCAAATGGGAGCCCAGAGAAGATCCTGGAAATTGTTAACGGAAGGCATTAATACACTTAAAAGCGGAGCAATCGGAAAAGTGTACCTTGTAAAAACGTGGTATACAAATAACAGGGGTCCTATAGGTACCGGAAAGGTGGTTCCTGTACCGGCCAACCTGGATTATGAATTATGGCAGGGACCGGCTCCAAGAAGTCCCTATAAGGATAATCTGATTCACTATAACTGGCATTGGTTCTGGAACTGGGGAACAGGGGAAGCACTGAATAACGGAACCCATGAAGTAGATGTGGCCCGGTGGGGACTTGGGGTTGATTTTCCAACCAAAGTATTTTCCGTAGGAGGCCGATACCACTACAAAGATGATTGGGAAGCATTCGATACACAAATTATTACGTATGAATGTAAGGAGGGTGCTTCGATCGTATGGGAAGGAAGAAGCTGCAACGGCAACCTGGTAGAAGGCCTGGACCGGGGAGTGATCTTTTATGGGGAGAACGGCAGCTTGCATACCGGTCACGATGGTTACACGATCTATGACCGGAATGACAAACTGATCAAGGAGGTAAAATCGGATGTTGTAATCGACGGCAGGGATACGTCAAGCCCGGCAGAAAGTCTCGATAATGTACATATAGATAATTTCCTGAATTGCATTCGTAACGGAGAAACTCTCAATGCAGATGTTGAGACCGGTCATAAGAGTACCACCTGGGTACAACTCGGTAACATATCGCAACGAATCGGCAGAGGTCTTGCAATTGACCCGGATAATGGACATATCATAGGTGATAAGGAAGCCGAAAAGCTCTGGGGGCGGGAGTACGAACCCGGTTGGGAACCTAAATTCTAATCTTTCTAAAAGCTAGTCATATGAAAACACAACTAATCTTTCTTCTCGGATTTGCTTTTCTTTTGACACAATGTGGCAACAAAAAGGAACAAACAGTTGCAGAATCAAATGATGGTACCCAGTGGACATGGTTATTCGACGGATCCTCCACAGAAAAATGGAGGGATATCAAATCGGAAGAATTTCCAGAACAAGGATGGGTGGTTAATAATGGCGTATTAACTGTCCTTGGCAAAACGGATGAACATTCCGGGGGACGAGATATCATCACAAAAAATCGCTATGGAAACTTCGAACTGGAACTTGAGGTAAATCTTACCGAGGGAGCTAATTCCGGCATTAAGTACCAGGTGACGGATTCGTTTCCAGGAAATGAAGGAAAATTTCTGGGCCTGGAATATCAGCTGCTCGATAATGATATACACCCTGACGCTCATGAAGGAAGAGACGGAAATCATAAAATGGCAGCACTGTATGATGTGATGCCTCCTGTTGAAGATCTTACCATACATCCGCCAGGTGAATGGAACAAGGTAAGGATCGTTTTGGATGGAAATACGATTGAGCATTGGCTTAATGATGAAAAAGTACTCGAAATAGACAGGAAAAGCTATGCGTTTAAGGAGCTTGTTGGCTTAAGTAAATATAAAGACCTGGAGAATTTCGCGGAATTGGACCAGGGACGCATACTTCTCCAGGGACACGGGAATGATGTTTCATTCCGCAACATTAAGATCAGAACCTGGTAGATATAGTTCGGTTTGTAGAGAAAAATAAGATGCAACTCATGGATTTATAGTTTGGTAGTTTAAGTAGGTTAAATTGGTAGTATGTAAGCAGGGGGGCAACCCCCTGCTTTATTTTCATATTAATTCATTTCATGAAAACAACTATTTTCGGGAATTTTGTTGGTCATCTTCCTTTTAAATATTTACTCAGCCGAGGTACGGATTTCACCCACGGGTGCCGATGATGCTTACCTGATTCAAAATGCACTAAATGGACCACATGCCGGGGATACATTCCTATTACAGGGGGATTTAGCTTTTATATTTCGCGTAATTGCGGTGAAGGTGCACAGATTAAGGATAATTTTGTACAGGCACTATGCTACAACAACAAAACGCAGGGTGTATTATTCAGGAGATAGCTTTCAAGCTGACTTATTGAAAATAATGTCCTGGATATCGTAGCTTATGGGAACCTCGGGCAAAAAAGTGATGGAAGTCCATCACCTTACGCAGGAGGACTGGCTACTCACCTCCATCGAATAAATCAGACGGTCCTTATAATCAATTTCTTTGTCGTGTCATAGCGTTCATTGTAAACCCGTATGAAATATATTCCGTCCTTAAAATTTGAGAGATCGATTTGCAACTCCTTATTCTCTGACTTATATAACGAAAATAATTTGCCATCAATCCGATAAATATATACTGTATTAGGCTCCGATTCGGAAAGACCGGAAAGCGTTACCTGTTTGCCTGGTACAGGGTTGGGAAAGATCGAAAAATCACTGCTTCCAACTTCAAAAACATAATTGGGTGTATACATGACCGTGTCGTAAACCTCAATCTCAGAAAGACCGATCTCACCGATTCCCTCACGCACGGAAAGTTTCAGCGACGAAATCTCCCTGGGTGAAAATTCAAAGGTCTTTTTGCTGCCATTTGAAGGTAATGTCCCGGTATTAATTGAGCTTCCATCACTAAAATCAATCGTTCCTTCAATTATTTGGGAAAAGGATCCCACCCTGTCATATAAATGAACCTTGTCCACAACGGCACTTTCTGCCCATTTGAGGTCCAGCCAGGGAGTACTCTCTCCATCCGATTTCCATTCGCCGATATTGCCTGTCAAAAAAATTCCATCTATAACATTCTGACCATCAAAATTAGTATTGTCAAATATACTTGAAACTGTGACGGTTGCTTCCGGGGCAATATTCCCATACCCCGTTGTGAATGCCCATGGTGTTCCAGTGGTCACGACCCCATCATGGTTAACAGCATCTATCCGCCAAAAACAGACTGAATTGCTCTTTAAATATCCAGGTTCATACTCTTCTTTGTATACATCTGCCACATGCTCCACTTCTCCTATGCCAAAGTAAACTTTGTAATAACTTGCATAGTCAGATTTATTCCAGTGCAGAACGGTATTTTTCCGCACCTGGGCTGCATTGTATTCAGGAAACGGATTCTGTGGAGCTTCTGCAAGAGTAGAGCCTGTTGTAAAGGTCCAGGTATTTCCCTGGGTTGTGCCATGCTGATTCTTTTCATCAATTCTCCAATAATAGGTTGTGTTTCCACTGAGAAGACCGGGATTGAAGTCGCCAGATGTCTGGTTACCTGCTAATGGTGGTGGATTGGTAGTTCCGAAGTAAACATCATGTGAAGTGGAATTGTATTCACTGGTCCAGTTTAAAACCTGGTCCCCTTTTACGTTTGTTGCTCCGTTTTTTGGTACCGGGGAATGGGCACGATACGGTTTATTGGTCTCGGTAAGGGTGAACTCGGCAAACGGCCTGTTCTCAAAAGTGATCAGGTACTCCGACAACAGGTCCCTCATCTGGCGAACAACTTCCGGATAGTATTCAATCACATTCATCGTTTCAGCAGAATCTGCGCTCAGGTCATACAGCTGATCCACCTCAAAATAGTGAGGATTATTTCTTGCTGCATGGTATCCAAGATGGCTGTTTCTAGTGAGATAGGGATAGGGATTACTACCACCGTCAAAGGCTGTAAAGGTCTCCCCATTGTCAATCTTTTCCTGAACATCCTCCGGATACCGTATGGCTATGTATTTCCAGTCTTTTGTTTTAACTGCACGGGAATAACCTAGCTCGCTAAACAACGATGTATGTCCGGTACCACTTCCGGTCTCAATGATCGATTTCAGACTTATCCCGTCCGACGCATGGCCATCTGGCTGCTCAATGCCTACGATATCGAGAATGGTTGGAAGGAAATCAACTGTCTGGATAAGTCCGTCATACACTGTGCCGGTAATAATGTTTCCTTTCCAGTACATGAACATGGGAACTTTCAATCCAAAATCGTGCAGGGTTGCCTTACCATGCCTCCACATTCCATGATCCGGTATATAGATAATCAGGGTATTCTCTTCTAGGTTTAACTCTTTTATTTTGTCATAAATCGCATTGATGCCTTCATCCAACAGTAAGGTATACGCAGTATTTTTAGGATAACCGGCTGCAACGCACTTGTCCAGCATCTCCTGTCTGGTGGGCATAAAATCCCATGTAGTATCTATATATCCTTCCCCGGTCAATTTAGGATCGGCATCAAAACTGCTCCAGTATTCACCGTCCTTGTTTGCCCAGGGTACTGGACCGTGATGCAAAGTGGTCGCAAATAACAGGAAAAAGGGATTGTCTTTTTCCTGTTCAATGAATTTCCTGGCTTTGTCAACTGTCCATTCGAGGTTATGAACATTCAACGCGTCATTGTGTAATTCTTTCACATTACCCATATAAATTCCGTCAGCATAATCAAATCCGTAGGATCTGACGATCGACTGATAAACACTATGATTGTATCTCATTTTGGCACTGACTTCCGGATCGTAAGGATCGGCTGTCTGAGAATAAGTCTGCAAGCCATAAGAGGTCCAGTTACCTGTATTCAGAATAGCGTGTTCCATGACATGTGATTTGCCTACATAACCGGTAGCATAGCCATTTGCCTGCAGAATGGAGCCTATATTTTCCTCCTCAAGTGTGAGCTCGCAATTATTCTCAGTTCTCGTAAGTGTGCCCAAGGGAAACCTGGCGAGGTATTCCTTACCCTCGCACCTTCCGGAATATTTACCGGTGAGCATGGAATATCTTGAAGGAGAACAAACGGTAACCGGGTGATGTGCATTGGTAAAGATCATCCCGTCTTTAGCCAACTGATCGATCGTTGGAGTATAAACAAGCTGATTGCTGGTATATCCAATACTATTAAAACTCTGGTCATCACTTATAATCAGCACAACATTGGGTTGTTGTCCCACAAGGTTGGCTGTAAAAATTAAGCAGGGAAGTGATAATAAAGTTTTCACAAGTAATGCAATTTTGCAGGTGAAAGATAATGT
>JBBDIE010000182.1:0-5565 GCA_040880545.1 Bacteroidales bacterium
TAATTAGGCTATCATACTGATAATAAATATATTTCATGTTTTTCAGCAGACCCTACATAAACAGATAAAATATACCAGATGAAAAAGCTTATCACATTTCTCACCGCATGTTTCTTAATCATCAGTGTGGCAGGTGGACAACAACCGGTTAAGATAGCTATCGCAGGATTATCACACTCCCATGTGGTTCCTTTGTTACGGAATTTGGAGCGCAGTGACATTCAGATTGTTGGAATTGCTGAAAGTGATCAAAATCTTGTGAAGCGCTACGCAGAAAGGTTTGGATTCGATATTTCTTTGGTTTTCGGATCACTTGAGGATATGCTGGATGAAACAAAACCTGAGGGTGTCATTACCTTCACTTCCATTCATGATCATCTGGAAGTGGTAGAGGCCTGTGCCCCCAGGGGAATTCATGTGATGGTGGAAAAACCGCTGGCCGTGTCGGTTGCCCATGCTGAAAAGATTTCGAAACTTGCCGGCAAGCATGATATCATGGTCCTGACAAATTATGAAACATCCTGGTACCCTTCAGTTCACCTGGGAAAAAAAATGATCGGGGAAGGTAAACCGGGTGAACTTAGAAAGATCATTGTTTATGACGGACACACCGGGCCAAGGGAAATAGGTGTGAATGAAGAATTTCTTGACTGGCTGACAGATCCGGTTTTGAACGGAGGTGGGGCAGTGATCGATTTTGGTTGTTATGGTGCGAATCTGATCACATGGATACTGGATGGCCAGAAACCGGTAAGTGTATTTGCGAGCCTGAAACAATATAAGCCAGACGTTTATCCCAAAGTGGATGACGATGCCACCATAATTTTATCCTACCCCGGCATGGAGGGTGTGATCCATGCATCATGGAACTGGCCTTTCAACAGAAAAGATATGCATATATATGGTTCCACAGGTTATCTGTACCAGGATGATGCAGAAACCATCAGGTACCGGTTCGACCGAAAATCAACGGAGGAGGTAAAAACAGTATCAGCCTCAACGATTCCGTATACCGATCCCTTTACATGGTTCGCTGATGTGATTCGGGGCAAGGTAACCGTTGGTCCTGCGGACCTCGCATCACTGGAAAACAATAAAATTGTTGTTGAAATACTTGAGGCGGCTAAAGAGAGTGACAGAACAGGAAAAGTTGTTTTTCTTGATAAATGAATTACAACCTCAATATCTTTACGTTCTTAAACCATACCTCATGGCCATGATTTTGAAAATCGATATGTCCAAAAGGTGATTTTCCGAAATAGGGATTATTTTTCCATTTAGAGTTGGCAACGGCCTGTTCCCATTCATCTGAGTATAACTGGCATTGCATCACGATTACTCCATTCACCCAGTGGGTCACCAGGTTTTTGGAGACCCTGATCCGGCCCGAATTCCATTCCATGGCTGGATTCACCTTTTTCTCCTTGGAGGTGGCATATACATCATAGAATGAACCTGTTGAATTTTTATCAAATACGCCTGGATCGTCAAAAACCTGGTACTCCGGGCCAGTCAGGTAAGGTCTTGTCCATTGTTTACCTTCCCTGGTTCTGTAAATTACCCCACTGTTGCCATTTTCCTCAATTTTCCATTCGAATTTCAGGTCAAAATCTGCGAATTGCGCTACGGTCATCAGGTCATCGCCCCCCTTCTTGCCATCGCAATAAATCGCATTATCTATCACCTTCCAGGATTTTGGCTCATCTCCATTATAGGCTTTCCATCCATCAAGACTTTCTCCATCAAACAGGTTTTCCCACCCTGCAGCGAATTCTTCGGGTGTGAGAATGTTCTCTTTTTCCTGGGATAACACAGCTATGTGAAGTACCAAAAGTGCAGTAAATACAATTGCTTTATTCATATTATTATAGTTTAATTTGTAGATATTATTTCATTAATGCTTAAAGGGTCCATCCGTTATGATATTCATGCCTGATCCATTCATTGCTCATTTCCAGTGCGTTTTGTTCCTCCCACGATAATGCTTTCCTTTCCACGTTCCTGGTTACTATATCACTTGAAAAAGGAGACAATTTCGCTGTCCTGATCTTTTCAGAATCACCGATATTGGTCACTTTCATGTTCTCGTTGTCCCACAACAAAGTTTTTTGAAGCGATTGCAACCTGACCGCCAGGTTACCCATCACTACCATTTCGTTAAATGGACCTGCATATCCGAAATTGGATGCCGGTGTACCACCGTTCTTACAGCATTCCACGAAATGCATTTCATGCCTTCCGCCTCCAAGCTGATGATCAGGTATCCTTCCAAGATCCACTTTCGTTTGCGGTTGAAACTCCTCTCCATTTTTATACGTCTTCCAGTTGGCACCATAGCTTTCGGCTATCAAAGTACCCTCTGAGCCGACGAACATGAATCCCCCGCCCGGCTTCATCGGTGCATCATTCGGGAGGTCATAGGGGCGGGCAGGCATCAGGCCTCCATCATACCAGGTCATTTCCAATTCAGGTAAGGCCAGGTAAGGTAAGTTATCCCTGGCCGGAAACTTGTAACTTACTTTGGAGGCTACCGGGGCACTTTCAGTATTTACCAGTGATGAACTGGCCTGGAATGCATACGGTTGTCCAAGTTGTAGGGCATAATTCGGAACATCAAGCAGGTGGCATCCCATATCCCCCAGTGCGCCCGTTCCAAAATCCCACCATCCGCGCCATATCCATGGATGATATTCCGGATTATATCCGCGCATTTTTGCCGGTCCTATAAATAAATCCCAGTCCAGCGTACGTGGAATTTTTACTACCTTATCAGGTTTTGGCATTCCCTGCCGCCAGATGGGCCTGTTTGTCCAAACATGTACCTCCCTGATGGTTCCCAGGCAACCACTCTGAACTACTTCGGCAACCTCATATACAGTGTCACTGGAGTGCCCTTCATTACCCATCTGGGTGACTGTACCCGCTTCATTCGCCAGCTTCGTGAGATACCGTGACTCCCATACAGAATGCGTCAGGGGTTTTTGAAGATAAACATGTTTACCAAGTTCCAGCGCCGCTGCTGCCGTATGCGTATGCGTGTGGTCAGGTGTAGCAATCACCACGGCATCAATATCTTTCTGTTCATCGAACATCTTTCGGAAATCCTGGTACCTTTTAGCAGCGGGATACGCTTCGAAAACCGGTTTGGCATAGTCAAAGTCAACATCGCATAAGGCCGTGATATTTTGACCAACCATGTTTTTCAGGTTAACTTTTCCTTTTCCGCCGATACCTATTCCGGCTATATTCAAACGGTCACTGGGAGGAATATGCCCCATTCCCGAAACTGCAAAACTTGGAATGACCGTCAGGGCCAGTCCGCTGGCTGCGGTGTTCTTAACAAAATTTCTTCGGTTCATGTGTTAATAGTTTAATGGTTAGTTTCTGGTTTAAAAGCAAATCAATACTTACCCTATAATACTTCATCCTCTTCCAAAGGTCGCTCGCCTTCGAAGGGGCCCCATTTGATTCGATCATCAGAAAATCTTGCTTTATTGTATTCTTTCTCATCGTAATCCGGATTCATCTTCGGAATTCTTGCTCCAACTGCTTCTAAATAGCTCATCATCTGATTATACAGCTTCTGATGAACTCCCGGGTATTCCTTTGCAATATTCTTAACTTCCCCTTCGTCTTCTGCCAGATCAAATAGCATCGGAACATCAGGCGCCTCATAAAAGTGAATTACTTTTTTTGTCCCTGATACAATTACAGAGGTAGGCATTGAATTGCGGTAATGCGGATAATGAAAATAGAGGTTACGTTCACTGAATTTTTTACTTACTTTCTTACCAGCCATTAAACCTGCCAGGCTCTCACCATCGATATCTTTCAGTTCTTTGGGCTTGCCCCCTGCCCATTCAACAAAAGTAGGCAGGAAATCAAAGTTAACTACATTTTCATTACATACAGATCCCGGTTCAATTCCCGGACCTTTTGCAAACATCGAAACACGAATTCCTCCTTGCCACACCCACCATTTACCACTATGCAAAGGCTGTGTTCGTCCAAGAGCCGAATAAAAGAAATGTCGATACCCGTTATCCGCAGCAATAACAACATAGGTATTATCTTCAATGCCAAGTTCTTTTATTTTATCCAATACAGCCCCAATCCGGCCATCCAGGTCCTCCCCCATTCCAAGCCAGGAAGCCGGGTCCCTGTGTGTTCTGTTGATTGTCTCAGCAGTTGCTCCAACCTTCTTATAATAAGCCTGGATCTCGGGTGCTTTTGTATATTTTTCACGTGTTTCAGGCAGACATTCAAGACCATTATGCATGGCATAATGTGAAAGCTGCAGGTAAAAAGGCTTCCTGGCCTTAACCTGATCCTCCATAAATTCAATGCCTTTTTTTGTAACACTGAACATCAGCTTAGGGTCATCAGCTATCCTTGAATTCCCCTCTTTGTTGGTAGTTGGACCATCGTTTGCAATGTAACCCTCATCATCCGGATGACCTCTCATATGCCATTTCCCAAAATGAGCCGAAGCATAACCTAATGGTTTTAAGGACTCAGGAATCGTAACCGCATCTTCATCTATAGTCATATCCGACACACATGGAATTACCGGAAACTTACTGTAGTCAGGATCTAAATCATAATAGTCCGAATCACCACTGTTCATATAAACCGTAAATCCATTTCGGGGAGAAGATTGTCCGGTTTGCAAGGCTACCCTGGACGGTGAACATTGTGGGGCCGCGGAATAAGCATTCCTGAATTTCATCCCCTCGTTCGCAAATTTTTCAAGGTTTGGCATTTGCAGAAGAGGCATCATTGAATTGGCCATAGACTCATCCATTTTTATCGGCGTTCCTGCCCATGCCCAGTCGTCGATAAAAATCATTACAATATTTGGTTTTTCCTGTGCCCTGATTGATGCAGCCAGGATGAAACCAAAAACAAGTGTACTAAATCCTTTTCTCATTATCTTGTGTGTTAGTTTGTCATTTCCCAATCATAGTTTACCTAATTTTTAATAATTGTACCCCGTAACCTTTCATTCTCACTTCCGCGAATTTCATAAAGATAAGTTCCTTTTTTTTGATCAGAAAGGTCAATGAAAAGCTCCTCCGAAAAATTGATGTTTTCGTCTTTATAAATTTCCTTACCCGAAATATCAACAATCTCCAAAGAAACAACCTTCACCTCCTGAACTGAAATTCTAACGACTCCGTCCGTAGGGTTCGGATATATGTTAACACCATTTCCGTTATGATTACTGTTAATTCCAACAGGACAGTCGGGATTTGCCCAAACAAAAAACAACTGGTCTGTGACCTGGCAATCATTGACAACGTCACTGTATGATACATAGTATTTACCATACAACCCGCTGGTCATTTCATCAGCGATCCGTACACTTCTTCCTGTTGCATTAAAATCTTTGTCACTTGTCCATGACCAGTTCCAGCTATCCTCAGCCGGTTCAGCATAAATGTCAAGGGAATGCCCCATACAGCCGTACACTGCATTAACCTCGAACTTTTCAAATGCTCCTTCATCAACCGAGTAATACAAAGTTACGGGAATCATATTGTCCCCGATGGTAAATGTCTCCAT
>JBBDIE010000182.1:5665-11521 GCA_040880545.1 Bacteroidales bacterium
GCATCGGGATAAAAATCAAAGATGGTATGGGTTCCCAGGTCCGTTGGAAAGCTGCCGTCCATCCTGCGTACCCAGACATCATAGGCCCCGCTGGCCAGGCTGCCTGATTCCAGGGTTGTTGATCCTGCCGGTGTAGTATACGGGTAAGTATTTCCGCCATCTATACTGAATTGTAGAATCGAATCAGCATGGACCTCAGGATAGCTGAATGTTAATTTACCTTGTGTTGTTCCACATTTGGTCGACTGTACAACTACGCTGAAGTTGTCTATCCCATCGGAAGGTGTTCCCAGGGTTGGTGTATTTTCAATGGTTCCTTTTACAACCCTGGTCAATTTTTTTGCAATACGCAGGTACCAGTCACTGGGCAGGTTGTGACCATCTGCGTCCAGTGTCAGCCAATAGCCCTGGTCGGGAACATCATCCAGGGTTTCTGTAACTTTATACATGGCAGTGGCCTCATCAACCTCATCAAACATGGCGATATATACACTCTTTGCATTGGCACTGACAGCCCTCGTTGCCTGGGTCCAGATGAATTCTCCGCCTTGCCTGGGAATCTGATTTTTCTGCCATGTTCCTTCCCCTTTCAGATTATACCACGAAAATCCGGGCCAGACAACCGGCAGGAAGTCGATATTTCGCTGATCACACCAATCCTGGCCCGGTTTCAGGTAGCTTTCAACAAAGTTGCTGTTACTGCTTGCATTGTTATATCTCCCTACGGTCCACGGACTGATCACATCCACTTTACTAAGCGATGAGGCCCAGGCTCCCCTGTTGAAGAAATCGTGATTTGTTCCCAGCATAATCGTTGCCCTGTATCGCTCTTCGGGACTGTTCTGAAAAAAGTCTATGGCCTGTTCCAGATCTTCAACCGGCAAATCATCTCTTACTGTAAATCCCCAGAGCGACACGAGAGGTTTTCCCCTGTGCCACAAATAATTCGGACTTTCCGTAATCTTCAGGTCATCCACTAGATGCTTCCAGTCTTCGATCAGTTGATCAATATTTCCGGTTCCCAATCCTGACAAGTCATACATATTTACAAATGCCCGGCCGTACCGTTCACAACCCATCATCACATTCACTGTTACCGTATCTCTGACAGCTTTTAAATTGGTACTACGCAGGGAAGTGTTAAATCGTTGTAGGAATACCCCGTCAAGATCATAATCCCTTAACCATTTCATATGCCTCATCACCGTTTTCCGGTTATATGCCGAATAGATCCTTGCCGGACGCCCATCCGCAAAAGTAAGTCCGGTCATATACTTCTCATCAGCTTCATGCTCTTCCATATCAGGATACATTTCAACCTGTAGTGTATTTGCGTCCTGCATGGTTCCCCAATGTCGCCATTGCGCCAGTTCAGAACCATCGTCCGGATGTGAGAACCAGCCCTGGTAGCCAAACATCACTTTGCCGTCAAGTGTTGTAAATTCAGGATCTTGTATATCAAGCGGATCATTACTTACAGGCATCGGGTCCTGGATCGATGAAAACCTCAGGTCATCCAGCCTGGCAATGATCTGCCCGGACAGCCCCTGGAATATCCTGAAAAAATTTATAGCCTCCAGGTCAGGCAATCCGGTTTTATTTGCTTCAGACAAAGCCAATTGT
The DNA here is from genome assembly GCA_040880545.1 of Bacteroidales bacterium. GTDB lineage: Bacteria > Bacteroidota > Bacteroidia > Bacteroidales > M55B112. Next base: position 7,289 of record JBBDIE010000182.1, read on the forward strand.
ACGTAGTTCCATCCATTCGTGAGCCCCAGAGAGCTGATGGACCAGGAATATTCGTCCAGGTCAGGAACCCCCGATGAGGTAAGTTCCACCTGCCCATCACCGTCAAACTTACTAACATCGGAAACATAGAGCCAGAAATTAAACCAACCTGTTTCATCGATCCCGGTATTTGTCCGGGAAAACTTCTTTTTAAACCAGTCGATACCGCTTCCCGAGAAATCGATAGAAGCCGCGCCTTCTTTTTTGTCAAAAGTGTTTACTGTAATGTTATTGGATCCTTCCCAGAGATTACTCACATCACACCGTTGCAGCACCACCTGAGCCCGTAGTGACCCGGCTAAAAAAACAGGCAGCAAAAACAGTGTAACCAGAGCGATGTTAATTCTTTTCTTCATATTATGATTGGTTTAATTTGATAAGTCCTGACCTATAATGATCATATCTCCAAAATAGCATTCTTACATTAACAGAGGATTAATAAAGATTTAACCAGATGTGAATAAAACTTGTTTCTGTCATTAATCCTTTATTAATGGATCATTATGCCGAAAACAACATATTTGTAATTATTGACTAAAAAAATGAACCATTTATGAAAAGCTGTAAACTACTCATTCCTGTAACGCTGGCCATGTTTGCAGGTGGCTGCAAAAATGCATCAGACACAAACGACGGAGACAAAAAACCAAATGTTCTGATCCTATTTTCAGATCAGCATCATAAAATGGTCATGGGATATGAAGGACACCCGGATGTAATCACTCCAAACCTGGACAATCTGGCAGAAGAATCTGTGGTTTTTGACCGGGCATACTGTACGGTTGGCGTTTGTGCGCCTTCCCGTTCATCATTCTTAACCGGATTGATGCCACGGACATTGGGCCTGTTATCCAACGAAGGACACACCTCCGTAATGGACGACGCAGTCTCCATGTCATCCATCTTCCAACATAACAATTATAACACATACACATTTGGTAAGAGACATGTCAATGGGGCCATTGATGAGGGCTGGGATGTTAAGAAGGACCACCTCCATAAACCGGATGATCAGGATGATTATGTGCGTTGGATTGAAAGAAACGGTTATTCGATGGAATTTGCGGAGGACTGGGCTGCTGAGTTCGGCAGGGGGCCGCGTGGTTCAGCAACCTTCGACAGTCTGTTTCCAACGGCAGATCTTGGCACCCGAATTTCGAAGCTTCCGGACGATTATACCATGGAAGCCTATACCATGCAGGAAACTATTAAGATGATTGAACAGCAGGCTGATAGTGACAAACCCTTTTTCTGCTGGGCAAACTTTTACCGCCCGCATCAGCCCTATAATCCACTGCCAAAATACCTGGCGATGTATGATGTACGTGCATGGGGGGAAGGAACGAAAAATGGAAGCAGTATTAAAATGCCCGAAAGTTTTTACGAACCCACAGAAAATTTACCGCCCCTGCTTCAGTCCCAGAGAAACGGCGGGAATAAAGTGTGGAACATGGACAAAGCCTTCGAAAACGAACAGTTGTGGAGGAATTATATGGGAGCATACTATGCCCTGGTTACTGAAATCGATTATTGCATTGGCGAAATACTGAATTCACTTGATAAATCAGGACTGGAAGATGAGACCATAGTAATATATATATCGGACCATGGCGACTTTGTGGGGAACCATGGTATGGTGGAGAAAGCCGCTGCAGGACATAATGTATACGAGGATATACTCAACGTACCTTTAATAATAAGGATTCCCGGTAAATCAAAAGCGGGGAAGCGTATTCCCGAATTGGTCACACTTGCTGACATACTTCCAACATTGACCGATATGCTGGATCTACAGGTACCCGAGCTGAAATACCCGTTCCAGGGCGAATCTCTTGCCGGGGTAATTTTAAACAATGAAACCCTGGATCGGGAGTATGTTATTTCTGAAAGCTGGTCCCAGGCTGCTGTTATTACTAAAGATCTTAAACTCGGGATCATGCTGGACCCCTCCATCATTCATAAAAACTGGGATTACCGCGAATTTGGTGACATGTTGTTCGACAGAACCAATGATCCACTTGAGTTGGAAAACAAAATCGGCGACAATTTTTACAGTGAAGCAATTGATTTACTGCGATCATATTATCAGGAATATAAAACCCAGGTGCCTGCCACAGGAAAAAATGAAAGAATTGAAAAATTTCAGATGCAAATTAATTAGTTCGTTAATATTTCATTAATGATTGATTTATGGGTGGACTTTATATTTAAGCTATAAACTACAATTATACCACTGTATAATTTATCGCCTATGAAAGTTATCCGAGAATACCTTAAGCCTAAAATGAACTAAACTATTTAATTAAACTTTAAATCTAAATTTATGAAAAAGATTGTTTTTATATGTCTTATGCTTTTTACAGGCATGTTAGGCATATTTGCTCAGTCTGGCAATCTGTCCGGAACTGTAACCGACAATGAAGGGGTCCCCATACCGGGAGTCACAATTGTTGTAAAAGGCACAACCCAGGGAACCATATCCGATATGGACGGAAATTTTGAAATTTCGGTCCGGGAGGGAGAATCACTGATCTTCTCCTACGTAGGTATGCAAACCCAGGAACTGGACGTATCCGGGATGTCAGAGATTTCTGTTGTTATGCTGGAAGATATGGCTCAGATCGGGGAAGTAGTTGTAGTTGGCTACGGAACCATGAAAAAAGAGAGTCTGACAGCAGCTATCAGCAACATTAAATCGGAAGAAATCAATACCACCAAACACAGCAGTCTGGCCCTTGCCCTGCAGGGGAAGGTATCCGGATTGCAGATCCGTCAGAATACGGGTCAGCCCGGAAGCTTTGACACGCGTATCAATATCAGGGGCTTTGGAACGCCGCTTTATGTAATCGATGGAGTTGCGCGGGAAGGAAGCAGCGAGTTCCAGCGGATCAATCCGGAAGACATTGAAAGTATTTCGGTCCTGAAAGATGCCGCAGCCGCTATTTACGGACGACGGGGAGGAAATGGTGTTATCATCGTTACAACCAAAAAAGGGAAAGAAGGTAAGCCAAAGTTCACCTATAATTCATCCATGGGGGTTCAGACACCGACAAACGTTCCCAGGATGGCCAATGCTTTTGAATATGTAACTATGGTAAACAGGGCCAGGATATTCCAGGGACTTGGACCGGCTTATGACAGCGCTACGGTCGCCTCATACGAGCAGGGGCTTCCCGGATATGAGGGTACAGACTGGTATGATGCAACTTTTAAAGATTACGCCGTGAGGCAATCGCATGATTTCTCTGCTACCGGAGGTACCGATAGAATAACCTACTATACAAGTTTCGGATACCAGGAAGATGGTGGTATTCTGAAAAGTAATGACCTGGGGTATGAAAAATTCACCTTCAGAACAAACCTCACGGCAAAGCTGACCGAGAACTTAAAGGCAACCATTTCTGTTGCCGGAAGACATGATTTTACCTTTCAACCGGGAGGAAACTTTTTTAATATATTCAAAGAGACCCGGATCTCTGATCCGACTGTTCCCATTTATGCAAATAACAACCCTGATTACATGGGGGCAGTTCCTCCACAGAACAGGAATCCAGTAGCACTGGCATCTAGGGATATCTCAGGATATAATGAAGTAGTCAATAAAAACCTGCAATCATCCATCTCATTAACCTATGAGGTGCCTTTTATAGAAGGATTGAAACTTAAAGGTCTCTATTCCTTTGACACAAACAACCAAATGCATAAGGCACTCGGGAAGAAATTCTATCTCTATTCCTACGATGAGGCTACTGAGACTTATGCACAAACTGAACAAGGCAGTCCTTCGCAGATCCGAAACACCTGGAGGGATTTCAGTCAGTTGAACTTCCAGACCCAGGCACTCTACCAGCGAACATTTGCCGATGCACATGAGGTAAGTGCCATGGTTGCGTATGAACAGAACTCGACGGATTACAGGTGGGCCAGTTTATCAAGGGACTACTCCTTCTATACCAATGACCAGATAGGTCTTGCAGATCAGAACAACATGCAGAATGACGGGAATGAAGTAGAGACTGGTAACAGATCATACCTGGGTCGTTTCAACTATGGATATAAGGGAAAATACCTGGTTGAATATGCATTCAGAAGGGACGGCTCATACCGCTACCATCCGGATATGCGATGGGGAAATTTCCAGGTAATCACTGCTGGATGGCGAATCTCTGAAGAATTATTCATGCAGGATGCCCT
>JBBDIE010000183.1:0-11408 GCA_040880545.1 Bacteroidales bacterium
TTTTGGTTTTAGTTAAAACACAAAGATAATATAAATTTTAAGTTAGCACCATTACTCTCCACGTGGAGAGGGGGGCCGGGGGGGGTGAGGTCCATAACACGGAGAGGGGAAGCGCTTCGTTTAGACCCATTTTTTTACAACAGAGTTAAAAGAGTTTAAAATTATCCCGTAGCCATTTACTCAAGAGTTTACTCTAACTCCCCCTTTTTAGCACGTTAAAAAATCCCTCATCCCGACAAATGTCGGGACTCTGCTTTTAACTCTGTGCCAGCTTGCTCTCGGTCCTCTGTGGTTATAAAAAGGGCTCATGCGATGAAAACCGACCCCATCTGACACATCCCCGTTCCCATCTGACGCATCCCGGTTCAGGCTCCCTCTGTGGTTAAAAAAAAGTCCCTTACGATGATCTCGAACATTATGAGCCAGCTACCCGACAGTCTCAGATTACATGTACAATAGATACAAATATCTGAATTACATTGATTTGTATTAAATTAGAATTGGGAAAAATGTGTTGAAAGGAAAGAAGGTGGGAGTTTCGGAGAAATTTGGTAAAAAAATAAGGCAGACTGCTACTCTCCCTAAAACCCTCAAAAAGATTCGCAGCCTGCCTTGCACCCCAACAATTACTTATACAAAACTAACCACCAAACGTTAAATAAGTTGTTAATGAAACCCTTTTTAACAAAAAACAGGGCATCTTTTAACATATCAGGTTGCAAGAACAGATTTAACCCGGATTCCCGGTACCTTACCGAGCTTGCCGGTAAGTGATCCAACTTCATCCGTAGTACCTTCCAGTACCAGGGAAATAACATTCATCTGCCGGTTCCGGAGTGGAATACCCTGGCGCCCGATGATCATATCAGCATGGGCGGAGATTATTTTATTGAGCTGATCAACTTTTTCTGCATCTTCAATAATGATGATGGCTGCTCCTATTCTTTTTTCCATGGTATCTGCCAGATGATTTTTCAGAGTCCGATGGACTGGTCCTTTGGATACCTGATATTATACCGGAGTGGAACGGTGATGGTTTCTCCCGGATTCACGGTAAGTCTCCATGTCACTTTTCCGGAACCTGCATCAAGGGTCCCCCCTCCCAGGTCATCATCATCCACTACTATCTGACTGTTGGATGATACCGGGATCTGGTCCTCCAGAACCAGACTTACTTGGGTGGATTTGGTATTTCGAACAATCAGTTCATATCCGAAATTTTTACGCACATTGCTGCCCATGGTCCTGGATTTTGTATAATCCTTTACCACTTTCCGCTCAATGACAATCCCCTTATCCCTTCCCATGGAGAGCTGCATGGAATCCAGGGTCATGGATGTGCTCAGGTAAGTCTCGCCGATATACATCTTCTCATAATAGATGTTCGCTGTTCCGTCGACCAGTTCATACCCTTCCCAATTGGTAAGTGTGGCAACCAGGTACGCAGCCTTTTCTTTTTTGGGAATAGCCTGGTAATGATAGGATGCCTGCAGTTCTTCTGTTCCAAGTGAAAAGGCATATTCCTTACCGTCGGCGCTGATGGAGGCTTTGGTTTGCAATGTAAATTCCTGAATGGAATTTTTTGACGCAGATTCAAACGGTGCCACAGCATCGTAACTGATAGCTTCCTCGGCATACGCCATCTCCGCATCCATTTTCTGTGCCTGGGGCTGCTGTTGACGGTTTGCTGATTTTGAAACTCCCGGCAGCTTTCCCTGCATCATGAGCATATTCTGCCTCGGTTGTACAAAATCCACGTACCAGGGCTTAAGTACAGGCATAACCTGTTGCTCCATCGGATTCCCGGTTGAAAAGGACAGAGAAACCCTGTTCCAGTCCTCACCGGTGGATTGTCTTAATGCAGCTTTTCGAACTACCTTTACAGGTCCATCAACCTCATCGATGCGCAGATCATAAGATGCTATCCAACCAGCTTCCGGAACAATATAATCGAGAAATAACTGGCAGGTTCCTGCCCTGTCGGGCTCAACTGTAACCTCCACCCGGCTTGTGGGCCGGTTCTTCTGATAATTCAGTTCACGTAATTGCGATTGTATCCTCTGATTTTCCTCCTGTATTTTAATGATCAGCCGGTTGGTTTCCAGGATGGTCCGCTCCACTTCAAGCAGGCGTGCCCTGTAGTAGGTGGCTCCCTCTCTGATCTGATCCACCGTTACCCCTGTATTGGCACCTCCCAGATTCATGTTGGTCATCAGTAAATTACGCTCCTGTTCGTAAACTTTGATCTTCATCCTGAAGTTCTCGATCTCTTCATTGTTCCCCTTTAATTGCAGTTGCAATGCTTCAATTTTTGCAGAGCTTGTCTTCTCCTCAAGAAAATCCATCGATTTCACCACATTCAGAATCCTCGCCTGCCCTTTTATCCCTACACGCAAACTGTTTTCCTGGAGCGATTGTTCCAGCCCTTTAAGAACTAAAACAGTCTGCTGAGCAGGAAGTGTCACCTCTGCCGAAGTTCTGCTTATCTGGGCACCTTGGTAAAAGACTGTTACACTGTTAATATCCGATGCAACTTCTTTCTGCTGGCCAGATGCCCCTGCCGCGATGGCAAACAGCAGTGCCAGTGAATAAATTATTCTGTTTTTCATGGTCCGGTGAATTAAATAAGTTGAGAAAGTTACAAAATTTGAAGAACAACCGACTGCGTCACCGATTACTTTCATCAAAATGAAGTCCGATATTTAAAATTACGATCACAAAATGACCCGTAATCACTTGCTTTCATTGCGGCAGGGCATTAGGAAGAAATTACAGAGGTGGCTGGATCCTCCGTTAAACCGCTTCGATTGTTGTTTGATGCATTTTCACAAAATAAGCCACCTTCTCCAGTGATGTAATCATATCGTACTCATCTATATAGACATCCGGGGATACATTTAGCGGAACGGAGGTAAAATTCAACAATCCCTTCACCCCTGCCAGGTAACAATTTTCTGCGGTCTCCAGCGCCTGATCTGCCGGTACAGTAATAATGGCTATTGAGATATCTTTTTGACTGATCACCTCTTGCATCTGGTTAATGGCATAACATTTCACTCCCGAAATTACCCTGTTAACCTTGTTGGGATCCAAATCGAAAACGGCCACAATATTAAGTTTTGAACGTTTTCCCATGAAATATGCAGTGATTGCCCGACCCAGGTTACCGATACCTACAACGGCCACATTCAATCCACGCTCGCTGTCAAGAATATCTCCAATAACATTGATCAGCTCTTTCACATCATATCCTTTTCGCTGCATACTGCTATATCCAATAAACATGATGTCTCGTCTTACCTGTACAGCAGTATTATGATGCATCTCAGCCAATTCATGAGAGTAGATATGCGTTTTCCCATCTGCCAGACAATTCAGCAACGTACGTCTATATGAGCTGATTCGTTCAACTGTTCTTTCCGGTAACTTCATATATGGTGGTTTATAATAATCGATCACTTATTTCCTGATATTATGTGCGTGACACATTTCCCATTACGTTTAAAGTGCCCTGCATAAATACACAAAAATACATAACGCTGGTGATATTCTAATTTGTTATTTAACAAACAATATACAAAAAAGGGTGAATCATTTCCAAAATTTTATAAGCAGCTCAATATGCACCAGTGATATCCCCTTTTATTTTAACACTTTCCTGGCCTCAAATTTAGTCATAAAAATCTCCCTGCTCTCATCAGAACCGGGGGTCCTTGTAAATTCTTCGTATATTTTTTTTACTGCATTATTTTTATGTGCCACCCTTACAGATTCATTTTTGTCGATTTCATAAATAGTTCTGATTCTTGCTTTCACGGCTTCTGCAGTGGACTGTACAGGCTGCCCGCCCCCATTTACACAACCTTCCGGACATACCATTACCTCGATCAGGTCATAGGGGCATTTGCCATTAACTGCTTTTGCAAGCAGGGTAATGGCATTTTTCAACCCACTAACAGCCACCACCGAAATATCTCCCTTCTGGGTTTCCATAATCGATTCCTTTACCTTTTTATTTCCCCTTAATTTGGTAATCCGGAAATCCTTCATCTCCATTTTATTGAACTCCCGGTAAATGGTTCGCAGGGTGGCCTCAGCCTCACCGCCCGAAACGGCAAAAAGTTTTCCGGCAGAACTTACTGCGTTAAAGGGCCCGTCGGCAGGTTCAGGATCAAGGTTTTGTATATCTATACCATGCAGCCTGATAAGTCTTGCCAGTTCTCGTGTCGTCAGTACGAAATCTATATCGGGAGCATTCTGTGTGCTGTATTCGGGTCGTGTTGCCTCCTGTTTTGTTGCTGTACAGTTGGTAATCAGGACAGCATGGATTCGGTTTGGAGGAATCTTCCTCATCCGGGAATACCAGGTTTTGATCAGTTTGCCCATAATCTGATGGGGTGACCTAACCTGCATCAAATTTGAAATCAGATCAGGCCGAAATGCTTCCACATAATTAACCCATGCCGGACAGCGGGAGGTGATAAGCGGAAGGTTCTCCTGTTTCCGATAGCGGGAATTGAATTCTGCAGCCTGCTCCATCACAAACAGGTCGCCAGCGCAAGCTGTCTCAAAGATATGGTCAAATCCAATCTTCCGCAGGGCATTATTGATGATCCCCTTTAAATCAACGCCTGGTTTGAACCCAAACTCTTCGGCTATGGATACCACTACATCTGGCGTATACTGTACTGCCACGACCCTGTCCGGATCATCCAGGGAAATATCCAATTCCTGGAATTGGGTATGATCCACAAGTGCACCGGTGGGACAGGATACCACACACATACCACAATCGATGCAGCTGGAAAACCGGAGCGGTTCTGCCATGGCCGTGGCAATCTGCAACTTGTCGCCCCTTCGTTCAAAATCAATGGCGGAAACACCAACGATCTCATCGCACACCCGCACACATCTGCCGCATAGAATACATTTGGCCGGGTCCCTGATTATTCCGAAACTGGAGGTGTCGATCTTGAAATTGCTTTTAAGTCCATGGATCTTTCTGTTTCGGACATTCAGATCCTCAGCAAGTTTCTGGAGCTCACAATTCCCGTTTCTCTCACAATAGAGACAATCGTCGGGGTGGTTGGACAAAAGAAGCTCCACATTGGTTTTTCTGGCTTGCAATACCCTGGAAGAGTGGGTTTTAATCTTCATCCATTCCTCCACCGGAAAGGAACATGCCGGAACAAGGTGATCATATCCCTCCACTTCAACTACACACATTCTGCATGCACCGGTTGGGGTCAATGCATCCATACTGCAGAGTGTCGGAACCTTGATACCATTACTTCTCAGGGCTGCCAGGATTGTTTCACCCGGATTTACCTGTACGATCTTCTTATTTATCTCTATCCTGATCATCCTTCCTTTTGCATCATTTTCAATTGTAGAATACCGCACTGAACTTACATACCTCCCTGCATAATCCGCATCCGGTACACTTGTCCGACACTATGAAAAACGGATGCTTTTCTGTTCCGATAATGGCTGCCTCAGGACAACGCCTGGCGCAAATGGAACATCCGGTGCACAACTCCACATCGATATAATAGGTGCGCAGCTCCCGGCAGACGTTGGGTTTACAATGACGGTCGAATATGTGTGCTTCGAACTCCTCCCTGAAATGCCTGATGGAACTCATCAAAGGGTTTGCAGCCAACTGGCCCAATCCGCACAACGAAGTGTCACGCATTACTTCTGCCAACTTCTCCAGCCTGATTAATGCACGGAACTTCTCCAGGGAGTCGTGTTGATCCTCATCCTGCGGTTTCCTGGTGATCTCATCCAGCAATTCCGACATCCTCTTGGTTCCTTCCCTGCAGGGAATACATTTCCCGCAACTCTGGTGTTTCATAAAACCCATGAAATATTTCACCAGGTCCACCACACAGGTTTTTTCATCCAACAGCAAAATTCCTCCCGCCCCCAGCACGGCCCCATGTCTCGTGAAAGTTTCGTAACAAATTGGAATTTTCATCTTATCAGCGGGAATAATGCTCCCGTAGGGTCCGCCAATATGCACTGCTTTTAACTTGTGTCCCGGCCTGCTGCCCCCGATGATCTCTTCCACAAGCAGGTCCAGCCTGGTACCCATGGGGATTTCGATCAGTCCACGGTTCCGTGCCCTTCCACTCACTGAAAATATTTTTGTACCCGGGCACTCCCGGGTACCTATACTGCGAAACCAATCCGCACCGTTGGCCACTATATGTGGAACATTAGAAAGGGTCTCCACATTATTAACCACGGTGGGCTTTTTATGAAATCCACGCTCAGTAGGATATGGAGGCTTCGATTGCGGCATTCCCCGTTTTCCCTCCATACTGGCAATCAATGCAGTCTCTTCACCACATACGAAAGCGCCCGGACCCTTGCGAATGGAAATGTCGAGATTGAAACCGCTGTAAAAAATATTGTGCCCCAGGATACCCGCCGCTCGTGCGCTTTTAATGGCAGCCGAAAGTTTTCTGATGGAATCAACATACTCAGAACGGATATAAATATATGCCCTGGTGGCACCAATGGCATAGGCCGCTATACAGATCCCTTCTATTAACTGGTGCGGATTACCCTCCATGAGGGCTCTGTCCATGAATGCCCCCGGATCACTCTCCTCTGCATTGCAAATCAAATATTTCTGTTCTGCTGATGCCTGTTGCGCGTTCATCCATTTCTTCCCGGTGAGAAAACCACTGCCCGACCTGCCACGAAGTCCGCTCTCTTCTACCAATACACATATTTCATAAAATGTGTGGTACCTGATCGTTCTGAGAAAGGTCCGGTAACCTCCCCGGGCCATGTATTCATCTATTGAAAATGGGTCGATGATCCCATTATCTCTTAGCAGGATCCGTGTCTGCTTACCAAAAAACGAAAGTTCATCAATGAACCTGATCCCCTTCCAGGGTTCCAGGGTATCGTTCCTTATCTGGCCAAGGAGCTTCTCCTCCGGTAGGGTGTGGTGAAAAACATCATCCAGAATAATCTGTACATCAGATGGATCTACATTGGTAAAAAGGACCCGCGTCCTTCCTGGCAGTTGAATGCCAAGAATGGGCTCCTCAGACCCTATACCAATGGCCCCTGTTTCCGACAGCTCCGCATCGATATGCCGGTCCGCCAGATATGTAACTACCGCTTCATATACTTTCCCCGCCCCTGCAATGGTACCCGATGTGTTAAGTCCAACCATGATCAAAGGCCGCTCCAGGATGTTCCGCTTCAATTTCTCTGTCAATACCTTCAACTCTTCAGAATAATCCGACGGAGAATTTTCAACAAACTCCGTGATCATTGACTGCATCGCTATGTTATCCGGTTCTGTTGTCATGTTCTACCGATGTCTGGATCTGATACCTTCCAAAACCTCCTTTACCTGGCCCGCCTGTAAACGCGGAAAATGTGCATCATTGATGGCAATCACGGGAGACTGACCGCACGCACCAATACAGGCAACCACTTCCAGACTGAACATCCCGTCCCTGGTTGTCTCTCCGTCTGCAATGCCCAAATGCTTCTTCAACTCTTTCAGTATAGAAACAGAATGATCAATGTGACATGCAGTACCGTTACACACTTTGATGTGGTATTTTCCCTGGGGAGTGAAGGTAAACTGGTTGTAAAATGTGGCCAACCCGTATATTTTGCTCACGGGCATCTTCAGTTGCCCGCCGATCTTCTCCAGTGCCGTTTCCGATAAATAACCAAATTCATCCTGAACCGCCTGCAATACAGGGATCAGCGAATCCTTATTCACCTGTTGAAAATCATTCAATATCTGGTCTATTCTATCCATTTTCCATAATTCGGTCCATCCCCCTTCCGGCTCTGTGCACAAACACCCTATTTCCAGACTCCCACAACCCATCCATACAAATATATTGTTTTGTTCTGTGAATTTATGAACATTGTTATTTGTATAACAATAAAACATCGAAAAAGCGATCGCTGCTCCTCTTTAAAATTCATAAACAGCTGTATTATTGTTTATTATAATTACTCTTCTTTAATTTATACCTAATATAAATTGCGGTCCGAAGTAGCAGCAATGACCCATGTTCTCCTATTGTGAATAAAATAACTTTGTATCTTCGCTGTTATGAAAGAGAAGGTGATCATCCAGATCTGTATGGGCAGCTCATGCTTCAGCAGAGGGAGTGGAAAAACGCTGAAGGTGATCCAGAATTATCTTAAAGAACACCAGCTTGAAGGGGAAGTGGTCCTGAAGGGAAATCATTGTTTCAGCGACTGCAGCAAGGGACCCGTGGTAAAGATTAACGACCTGATTCATGAGCATATAAACACCGACAATATTGTGGAACTACTTGAAAACACCTTTAATTAACCTGCATCCCAATGGAGCCTTTGTTGAAGATCGATAACCAGAAATGCACCGCATGTTATGCCTGTGTAAGGTCATGCCCCGTCAAGGCGATCAAGGTAGTGGCGGACCAGCCCAAACCGGTGATAATTCCGGAAAGATGCATCGGCTGTGGTAATTGTCATGCCGCCTGCAGCGATGATGCGATAGTGATCAGGGATGGGAAGGCCGGTGTAATGAAATTGCTCAGGGGAAAAGATCCTGTGGTTGCGTTGGTGGACCCATCCATAGCGGGTGAGTTTCCCGACATCACCGACTACAGGAAATTTGTAAGCATGGTAAGGAAATTGGGATTCAGTTATGTCCAAGAGGTGGCCTTTGGTGTGGAACTGGTGGCCAATCAGTACCGTCAGCTGATCAACAAAAGCAGGGGGAAATATTATATTTTTGCCAACTGTCCTGTATCGGTCATGTACATTGAAAAATACAAGCCCGGCCTTATCAAAAACCTGGCTCCCATCATGCCTCCGGTGGTAGCGGCGGCCCGGGTATCCAGAAAAAAATATGGCCAGCATGTCCGCCTTGTATATATCTCCCCACTTATCGCGAGCAAACAGGAGGCAGTAAGGCTGGAAGGAAGCGAACGGATCGATGGTGTACTGACCTTCATTGAACTTAGGGAACTGTTCTCCGTATCCGGGGCAGATGAAAAAAACCTGGAATACAGTGAATTTGATGAGCCACTGGGATTCAGGGGATCGCTCTTTCCGCTTTCCAGCGGCATCCTGGAAGTTGCGGATATTGAACAACGCATTTTGCCATCGAAAGTGATTACCGTAGAGGGGGATCTGATCTTCGATAGTATCAATGAATTTGAGGAGAACATCACTTCCATCAAATCACACTTCAACGTATTCTACAAAGAGTTTATCATGGGCCGTGGCACCTCGCCCAACGCCATGAAGTGGCTAAGAAGAAGTCACCTGATCAGGTATGTTAACAAGCGGCTGAAAGATGTGGACGAGGCTTCCCATAGCAGGGTTCTGGCTGAGTTTGCAGATGTGGAACTTTCCAGGGAATTTATGAACGATGAACAGTTTCTGCCAGAACCTCCCGGTGAGGAGATAGAAAAAATACGGCATGAACTCAGAAAACATGAGGGTCATGACAGGGGATGTGGCGCATGTGGATACGGTTCCTGCAACGATTTTGCGGTAGCCATAGCTCAGGGGTTGGCGGTACCTGATATGTGTAACTATTATACCAACAGAAACACCCTGGATCATATCCAGTCGCTCAAAATCTCCAACGAAAAGCTGGCACAGGCGCAGGTTGCCCTGAAAGAATCGGAGCAGATTGCCCAGAGAGAAAAGGAGGCGGCCCGGGAGGCTTCCAGTATTACCAGGACCATGTTACAAAAATTACCCTCCGGTGTTGTGATCCTGGATGAATCTCTGAAGATCATCCAGGCCAATGAAAGTTTCATCACCCTCCTGGGTGAAGAGGCGCTGGAAATTAACGAAGTGATTCCGGGAATGACAGGAGCCGATCTTAAAACCCTGTTACCTTACACAATTCATAACCTTTTTACTTATGTACTTGCCAATAATGAAAACATAACCGACCGGGATATCACCCTCAATGGCAAGCAGTACAGCATTTCGGTATTTGTTATCAGGAAAGCCAGGATCGCGGGGGCGGTGATCCGCGACCTTTCAGCGCCGGAAGTACAGAAGGAGGAGATTGTCAAACGACTTACCGATGTGGTAGATAAGAACCTGGAACTTGTTCAGCAGATCGGTTTCATCCTCGGAGAAGGGGCCTCAGAGACGGAAAGGATGTTGAATTCCATCATCGAATCATATAAACCAAAAAAGGGCTAAGCCGCCAAATGAGTAGCAGAATTTATATTGAAGTGAGTTGTGAGCAGCGGAACTATGGTAGTGAAAGGATCTGCGGCGATGTGTTCCTTTCCCGGAAGATCAGGGAAGAAAACCGTACCATAGCCGTATTATCCGATGGTATGGGGCATGGGGTCAAAGCCAATATCCTTGCAACACTCACTGCAACCATGTCGGTGAATTTTACCATCGAGCACAAAAATCCTGAAACAATCGCCGACATTATAATGAACACCCTGCCTGTTTGCAGTGAGCGGCACATGAGCTATTCAACATTCACTATTATTGATATCGAGGTCGACGGCCAGATCACCATCCTGGAATATGACAACCCCAGAACCATTATCCTCAGAAATTACAGAAGTTATGATCCCGGATGGCAGCAAACGGTAATGCGTACCTCCAAAAATGAGGGAAAGGAGATATTTACATGCCGGTTCAAACCGAAAAAAGAAGATCGGATACTCATTTTTTCCGACGGGATCACACAGAGCGGCATGGGAACCGAAAAATATCCCCTGGGATGGGGGTATGATAACCTGGAACGATATACGGAAAGCCTGGTAAAGAACGCCCCACACATCTCTGCTGCCAAACTTGCCGAAAAAATTGTCAATATGGCTTACCGTAACGACAATTACAACGCAAAGGATGATACAAGCTGTGCCGGTATATATTTCAGGGAACCC
Organism: Bacteroidales bacterium; assembly: GCA_040880545.1. Lineage (GTDB taxonomy): Bacteria > Bacteroidota > Bacteroidia > Bacteroidales > M55B112. The sequence continues at coordinate 10,914 of JBBDIE010000183.1, forward strand.
CGGAAATTACTCATCTCCACAGGACCACCCTACGAAGAGGAGAACGATAAAAAACTGGGGAAAGCGGTCCGGGAGTTCAAAGGCAACAAGGTCGTTTGTGGGGCCACTACAGCAGATATCATTGCAAGAGAGCTGGGTGTTACCATCGAAGACAGCCTGGAATTTACCGATCCTGATCTCCCTCCGGTTTCCAGCATGCCGGGAATTGATCTGGTAACAGAAGGAATTTTAACCATTACCAAAGTAACACGCATCCTGAAAGATTATTCACCTTCCTATGAACTGGGAAACGGCCCGGCCGACAGAATAATTAAAATGGTTCGTGAAAGTGATGAAATTGAGATCATTATAGGAACCCGTATCAATATCGCACATCAGGATCCAAGCCTGCCGTTAGACCTCGAAATCAGAAGAACGGTTGTAAAAAGAATGGCCAGACTGCTGGAAGAAAAGTTCCTTAAGGAGGTAACAATCAGTTATATTTAAGAACAATTT
>JBBDIE010000184.1:0-11211 GCA_040880545.1 Bacteroidales bacterium
AGCAATTTCCCGACGAGCGTAACGCAGAACCGAGTGCAACGAGCTCACGAATACCTTTGAAAATAAACCATTCATGAGTATATCGGACATTATGGACAGCCACTTGATTTTTTTTGGTTACTTTTTTGCATCACAGGCAAAAAAGTGACTGGGGTATGGGGCAACGCCCCAGGGAAGGATACATTTTTACTCTGAATACCGAATCAAAACGGCAGAGCCACGAAATATCGTCGAATTTCCAGAATTTAAAACAAAGCCTGTCATTAGATGTGGAATTGGGAATGGCAGAGAAACCATAGTATCCCTGCCATTCCCAATTCCTCAGCTATCTATCCTTTAAGGTCGCTGTTATTTTTTATCGAAATGTAGATCCAGCGTGATGTACATCTCATCATGAATGTAATTGTCTTTCAGTTCTGCAAAAACTTTTCTCGACTGGTAATTAACATTCCACTTTGTCCTGTCGAGTACAATTTCTCCGCTTTTTGCTTTTACACTTGCTTCATCCACCTTTATATTAGCGGGGAAAGAAATCTGGTGTGTAATTCCCCGAATGGTAAGATCACCGGTTACCTTGTGATTAGCGGTGAATCCATCCTTTGATGAACGCTCTGCCACTACGCTTTTAATTTTAAAATTGGCCTCCGGATGCGCCTCGGTATGGAAGAAATCTTCCGAACGAAGGTGGTCCACAAGTTTTTTGTTAAAGGACTCGTTCGTCAAGTCTTTATTCACGATGGTATTCATGTCTATTGTGAAGTTTCCACCGGTAATAGCTGTACCTTCTGTCTTAACCTTACCCTTTACGACCTTGATTACTCCAATATGTTCACCACCCGGCTTCGTACCTTTCCAGGTTAAACTGCTTTTATCATTAACCAGTTTATATGTCGTTCCGTCTTCACCTTTTACATTTAAATCAAATGACATCAATGACAGTGGTGCAACAATTATCATGGCAAGGATCATTGCCTTTATCATTCTTATTCTACCTTTCATATTGCTTTTGTTTAATTATTTAATATGTTCGTTAAACTATATTGCGGGGATTTGGTTCATGGTAAAATCAGATTTAACATTTTTTAAACTTTTAACTCTGCCGGTTCAAATGGATAAAGGATAGATCTCAAACAGATAATCAAGCCAATTTTTATTACTTTTGATCCATAAATGTTTAATGATGAGAAAAGGTGGTTTCTTACTTTTGTTTATGTTATTCCTGTCAAAGTCATGTTTTTACGTTGATACTGACAGATTTAACATGACCGTTACATCTGATTATTCACCCCTGGTAAATATCAGCTCAAACTTCGATGGAAACGATAGTATTACGCTCACAGACAGCATACTATTTAAATACATGATCGAGATTGATACTGGCAAACTATTTTTTGCGGATCTGTATCTGGGAAACTCTCAGGGAAATTACTTTATAATGAGATCTGATTCACTGGTGGACAGTCTGTGGCTACATCCAACACTTGTAAACGTCAACGGAGATTACGAACTTACGCTGGTGGCCTACTTGAAGAGCTATACCGGGAGCCTGGCAGATGTCCTGGATACGGAGTTCGAAATTTCGGATACCAGCTGGCCGTTATCCATCATCAGGAATGTGGTCAAATGATGCAGACCATGATAAAAAATACATCGATGAAAAGAGCGATCATAATAATATTTGCAGTAATCATAACAGTGCAGGTAAAGGGTCAGTCCAGCGGAATTTCCATTACCGGAGGAGTCGGAACTTATGAATTATTAGATTTGAAGTCATACCAGGACGTACTGATAGAACGACTTCCGGTTGATGCTATGCCCTTTGAATATTTTCCTTTATATACGAATATCAGAATCAATCTTATTAAACAGCACTCCCCAGCATTAAAATACGGATTGATCTATGGTTTTTCAACAACAGGGGCACATGCCAATTACTCCGACTATTCCGGATACCTGAACCTGGACCAGAATTTATCTGCTTATCAGTTCGGAGCAACTGCCGGTTACCGTTTACTGAATATTGACTTTTTTATTACCCAGTTTGAACTGTTTGCTTATGGAGACATACGTCTGGGGTATGTCAGGGATCATGTTACCATGAATATTGCCACCACCTATTATTACGAATACAATACACTCAAATTAACTTCGGTCTCACCTATGGCGGAGGTTGGTTTAGAGGCAATGTTCCGGATAAAGAAAATTTCAGTGGGAGTTGAAGGAGGTTACCTGTTTGACAGTGGTAGAAATTTCAAGGCTGGCGAAGAATCACAGCCATTTTCCAGTGTATCACTCCGCCCTCCGGGGGATCTGAGATCCGGTATGTCGGGATTCAGAGGTGGCCTGAAATTTGTCCTCTGGTTCAATCCGATGGTTGGTTTAGAATAGACTCCACAAATTCTTTTACCTTTACCTCAATAGGAATATCGTTGTTATTACCTAACTGCCTGATGAATGCACTTCCAATAATCGCTCCATGAGCAAATTCAGAGGCTCGGCTGAACGTTTCGGCACTGGAAATGCCAAACCCTATCAGTCGAGGTAATCCAGGCACCATCGCTTTTATTCTCTTAAAATATTCCAGCTGCGCCTGCTTAAGCTCCTGCCTTGCCCCGGTGGTTGATGAATCGGCAACCATATAGAGGAATCCACCCGAGGCTTCTGCGATCTGAAGAATCCGGGGCTCCGGTGTCCTGGGTGTGATCAGCATGATGAACTTTAATCCTGATTTTTCCACAATGTTACGGTATTCCTTGTTGTAGACATCCAGGGGAAGATCAGGAATGATCATCCCGTCTATTCCCGTTTCAACACATTTTTTCACAAACGTTTCAAATCCAAACTGTAAAACAGGGTTAAGGTACCCCATAAGTACCAGGGGTATATGAATTTCACTCCTGATCCCTGTTATCTGATCAAACAGATACCTGATGGTCATACCGTTTTCCAATGCCAGATGGCTGCTCTGCTGAATCACCTCACCATCTGCCAGTGGATCTGAAAATGGCATTCCCAGTTCAATCATATCTGCACCACTATTCTGAAGGGCCCTGATCACGTCCACCGTGTCATCCAGTCGCGGGTACCCTGCAGTGGTGTATACCGAGAGAATACGTTCCTGCTTAGTATTGAATAATTGATCTATCCTGTTCATTCAATGTTCTTTATGATTTATTTTTGAGCATTTCCGATATATAAGCATCCATATCTTTGTCCCCTCTTCCCGAAAGGTTCACCACGATATTCTGATCCGGCTTCATCTGAATACTGTTAAGTGCCGCCAACGCATGGGCCGATTCAAGGGCAGGGATGATCCCTTCGAGTCTGGTGAGCAAAAATGCTGCCGTAAGAGCCTCCTGATCCGTGGCATTCACCACCTCTGCCCTTCCACTCCTGCTTAACCATGCATGCAATGGACCGATCCCCGGGTAGTCCAGGCCGGCACTGATTGAGTACGGCTCAGTAATCTGTCCGTCACCATCCTGCATCAGTAATGTCCTGCTGCCATGTATGATCCCATCGGTACCCAGTAATGATGTTGCCGCCGATTCCCCGGATCCGACCCCTTTTCCTGCAGCTTCAGCGGAAACCAGTCTTACACGCGGGTCATCCATGTAGTGATAATATGCACCAGCAGCATTACTGCCGCCTCCTACACAGGCAACTATGCAATCAGGATAATCCCTGCCTGTCTTCTCTTCCAGTTGTTGCTTCATCTCTTCACTGATCACGGACTGAAACCTGGTGACCATATCCGGATACGGGTGTGGCCCCACCACCGATCCAATAATATAATGGGTGTCAACCGGATGATTGATCCAGTCGCGGATTGCTTCATTGGTTGCATCTTTCAGTGTCTTATTCCCACTGTACACCGGCCGTACCTCGGCTCCCAGCATCTGCATTTTTCTAACATTGGGTGCCTGCCTCTCCACATCCAGTGCACCCATGTAAACGATACAATTCAGACCAGCCAATGCACATACGGTGGCGGTTGCAACTCCATGCTGTCCAGCGCCAGTTTCGGCAATGATCCTGGTTTTACCAAGGTGCCGGGCCATGATGATCTGTCCAACCGTATTGTTTACCTTATGTGCACCGGTATGGTTCAGATCTTCCCTTTTAAGAAAAATATTTGTGTTGTAATGGTCCGAAAGTCTTTTTGCATAATAAAGGGGGGTTGGCCTACCTACGTAATCCTTTAATAATCCATAAAACTCCTTTCGAAATGCCCCGGAATTGATTATTTTCAGGTAATTCTCCTCCAACTCCTTTACATTCGGGTAGAGCATCTCAGGAATATAAGCACCGCCATAGGGCCCGTAATAACCATTTTTATCTACCATGAATGAATTTTTATTCTCCATCTCTTAATGCTTTAATAAATTTTCCCACCAGTTCCGGATCCTTGATCCCTTCACTAACTTCGAACCTGCTGTTTATATCCGCTGCATACAGGGCCGGTATGTTAATCGACCGCAACTGCTCCACATCATGCACAGTGATCCCTCCACTGAGAAAAAATTTGACGTTGGATTTTAACCCCGCAAGCACAGACCAGTCAAATTTTCTTCCGCTTCCTCCGTAAGATAGAACCGGCGTGTCGAACAGAAAATAGTCTGCTGTGTTCGTGTAATTATTCAGCAATTTTATGTTCTCAAGCTGATCCCCCGGAAAAACTTTAATCACTTTCTTCCCATGGATCCTAAGTGCGTTGCAGGTTTCAGGCGATTCCATTCCGTGCAGCTGAATAACATCGATCCCGTATTTCCCTGTAATATCGATCATGCGTTCATAATATTCATTTACAAAAACCGCAGTCTTACTGATCGATTGAGGAACATCCGAAAAAAGTCCCGGGTCCGGGTTACTGCCCACGTAACGAACGGATCGTGAATAAAATATAAACCCAAGATAATCCGGACCAAGCCTGCAGATCTCCTCCACATTTGCCCGGTTGGTCATACCACATACTTTTATCTTCAGGTTACGAACCATCATTCTAACTGATCTGACTGATAAATTTTTTCAGGGAACCACCAGGATCATCGCTCTTCATAAACCTCTCTCCCATCAGAAACCCCCTGTATCCAGCACTATACAGTATTTTAACATCCTCCGGATCCTTTATCCCGCTTTCTGATATTTTGAATGCCTCCTTGGGTAATTTTGGATATAATTCTACTGAATGACCTATATCAACCTTTAAATTATTCAGGTTACGGTTGTTCACTCCCACCATTTTAATAGCGGGAACCCACTTCTCAAGTTCCTCCTCCCCGTGCACCTCGAATAATACAGAAAGGCCAAGCGAACCTGCAATATCTGTCATTTCAACCACTTGACGCTTGTCCAGAACCGATGCAATAAGCAAAATAATATCCGCCCCGTATGCTTTGGCTTCATGTACCTGGTAGGTGTCGAACATGAAATCCTTACGAAGCAGTGGAAAATCTTCTATTTTACTTTTCACGTTTTCCAGATCCCTGAATGATCCTCCAAAAAAATCCCGGTCGGTAAGAATGCTCGATGCCATGGCCCCTCCTGCCTTATATGATTCAACAACCGGTACCGGATTTATGGACCCGGCCATATTGCCGCCGGAAGGTGATTTTCTCTTAAATTCCGCGATGATATTTGGTTCGTTATCCTTGAAGAAATCCAGAGGATTCAGTGGTTCCCTGTGATAGAGAGTTTTCTTTTTCAACTGGTCAAGTGGTTTCCTGGACCTTCTTTTCAGCACCTCCATCCGTTTGTGCTCCATGATTGTTTCAAGTATCGTCTTCATTTTATCAATTCATCCGTTTTTTCATGCCAGTTTCAGTATCTCCATCGATCTGCTTCCATTCCCGCTCTTCAATTCAACGTTCTACCACCTTTCCACTACTGCATCTCCATCAGTTTTTTAAAGACCTTTTCGGCTTTCCCTCCCATAAGTGCGCCCTCCGCCTTTTCAATGGCACGTTCAATTGGCATAGCCTCATCGAGTGTCTGCAGTGCGAATGCTGTATTGGCTATCACTGCCTGGTTCTGGGCCTCCGTCCCCTTCCCCTCAAGAATCTCCATAAATATACGACTCGCCTCTTCCACGGTATCACCTCCGTAGATATCTTCCGGTTTCAACCGCTTCAACCCAATTTCCTCAGGCTCAATAGTACGTTCCCAGTTTTCTGTAAATGCCTTAAACGGTCCAGTAAGTGAAATCTCATCGTATCCGTCCAGGCTGTGGATAATGGTGAAGCGCACTCCCGAATCCTGGAATATGTAATTGTAGAGCCTGGCCACGTCGAGGCTGTATACGCCTACCAACTGGTTGCCTGGTGAAGAGGGATTGACCATAGGGCCAAGCATGTTGAAAAAAGTCTTCATACGTAAACTTTTCCTCACCGGAGCCACATTTTTCATGGCAGGATTGAAAAACGGTGCATGCAGAAAGCATATCCCTGTCTGGTCCATCTCCCTTTTCAGTTTATCACTGTCGCTTGAAAATTGATAGCCGTAATATTCCATGATGTTGGATGATCCGCAATTGGAGGATACGCTGTAATTGCCGTGCTTGGAGACCTTTTCCCCTGCCCCTGCCACCACAAACGAGGTCAGGGTGGAAATATTGAATGTATTTTTACCATCACCCCCGGTCCCGCATACATCGATCGTATTAAATTCCGACAAATCCAATGGAACACATAGTTCCAACAAAGCATTCCTGAAACCTGTCAGCTCTTCTACCGTAATATTACGCATCAGGTATACAGAAATAAAGGCAGCAATCTCCGGATCATTGTATTTCCCTGTGGCAATGTTGGTCAATACCTCCTTTGCGTCCTCCTTTGTAAGCGTTTTATGATCGAAAAGGTAAGAAAGTATCTCTTTCATATCAATTTATTTAGTCATTATTTTTTCCTTCGATCCAGTTTTTTATCATCATGCCCCCATATTCCGTGAGCACCGATTCAGGGTGAAACTGAACTCCCTTCACATCATACTCCTTGTGCCTGATGGCCATGATATCTCCACCGGGATTCCGCACTGTCACCTCCAGGCAGTCGGGCAGCGTCTCCTTCTCAACGATCCACGAATGGTAACGGCCCGCTTCAAATACTTCAGGCACCCCTTTGAACAGGTATTCGTCCTTCACAACCTTCTGCATGTCGCTGGCTACTCCGTGATACACAGTTTCCAGGTTTCGTATACTGCCACCATATACCTCCGCAATTGCCTGGTGCCCCAGGCAAACACCGAGAATGCTCTTTTCCTTGCCATACCGGGCAATCATTGCCTTACTGATCCCAGCCTCATCCGGGATCCCCGGTCCGGGAGAAATAACTATCTTATCGTATTCCCCGATCTCATCCAGACTGATCTTATCATTCCTGGCAACTTTAACTTCCGTACCCTCGATGCGTTCAATATATTGAACCAGGTTGTAAGTAAATGAATCGTAATTATCTATAACCAGTACTTTCATCATCTTTTCTTTACATTGTTTTGGCCATTTTAATGGCCGATTTCAGTGCGGCAAGCTTGTTCCCCACCTCCTTTAATTCCGATTCCCTGTCCGACTCCGACACGATGCCTGCACCCGCCTGGTAATAGAGCGTATTATTTTTCGACATGAATGAACGGATCATGATCGCATGATTTATATCGCCATTCAGCCTTATGTTACCAATGGTCCCTCCATAGTACCCCCTGCGCTTTCCTTCATATTTATCGATCAGCTCCATCGCCTTATATTTTGGTGCACCTGATAAGGTACCCGCAGGAAATGAATCGGCCATGATCTTTATCTTATTGGCACCCGACGGTAGTACTCCCGACACTTTTGATACCATGTGTATCACGTGCGAATAAAACTGGATCTCCCTGTATTTCTCAACCGTAACTTTTGAAGTGGTCCGACTGAGGTCGTTCCTGGCCAGGTCAACCAACATAATATGCTCAGCATTTTCCTTTTCATCATTGGCCAGCTGTCTTGCCAGTTCACTGTCTTCGTCATCATTCCCCGTCCGGCGGAACGTACCCGCGATTGGATTGATATACGCCTTATCACCCGACACCTCAATCTGTGTTTCCGGCGATGAACCAAATAACCTGTAACTCCCATAATCAAAATAGAAAAGGTAAGGAGATGGATTTATGGAACGAAGTGCCCTGTAAACATTGAAATCATCTCCCCTGTATCCCTGTGAGAATTGTCTGGAAAGGACTATCTGGAACACATCTCCCCTGAAGCAATGTTCCTTTCCCTTGTCCACGATCTTCATATACTGATCATCCGTCATGTTGGTCTCCTCCTCGCCGTTGGTTTTAAAGTGGTAAACGGCGATGTTCCTGTTTTGGATGAGGTCCTCAATATAATCGATGGATGATTGCTCCCCATCCACCAGGTTTTCGATCAGCTGCAGCTCATTTTTCAGATGGTTAATGGCAATGATGTACTTGTAAAACCCGTATTTCATTTCAGGAATCTCTTCGTTCACATCTGTGACTGAACCGAAATTGATATCCTCAAAATACTGTACAGCATCGTAGGAAGAGTAACCAAAAACACCATCGATCACCAGGTTGCTTTCCACCTCAACCGGCAGAAATGCATGAACAAATTCATCCAGCTTTTCAACTACATCGGATCGTTTCTGAAGCTGGATTTCCGTCCGCTCTTTCCCGGGCATCCCGACAAACAGCCTGTCATTCCGGAGTTCAAAATCCGCGATAGGGTTCAGACAGAGGAAGGAATACGAATTCTGGTTAGTATGATAATCAGAACTCTCCAGTAACAGGGAGTTTGGAAACACATCCCGGATCTTCAGGTAAATACTTACCGGAGTAATTATATCAGCCAGAATTGTTTTTGATACCGTTTTGATCTTTACTTTTTCCATATTCAATTAGTTATAAAAAAAAATCAGGACCTGCCGTAACGGCAAGTCCTGATCTGATTTTTTTGAATGACTGGTCCGCTTCGGCTACAATGTATCGAAGGGCCACCACCAAATATTTTGCTTTCTCAATCTCATTTAAACTGTAAGAGATTGTAAAATTAGGATATTTTTCAATAAAAAAAATGATTCCAAAAAAAAATATACCAATCATTCCTTCCTTCAACCGATTTATACGCTCGTCATCATTACACCAACACAAGATAAAACTCCCATTCACAGCGGAACCAGCCACCCTGATTCAGTGCATGATTACCTGCCCTTAAGGTGCTGATCCATGAAAAATTCCTGGTGAATAATTACCCATTACAACACTATCCGGAGGATTTGGTTGAAACAATAATGAAAAAAACTTACTTTCGCATCTCAATTTATCAGATACATAGGGAAATGATACGAATACTTCGCAACGGGGGAATTTTTCTCGGAATTTGGATGGTGGTTATGATCATATACGCCATTGCAAATGGCGTTTCAGATTTTGAATATCTCTGGAAATTCACCACCCTGCCGGGGCTGACGCTTGCATCCGTGGCTATGGCCGGTACGGTAATGCAGAAATACATTCCGGTTAAGCGGGGAATAAACTGGATTTTCCTGGTACTGGCCCTGGCACTCGACCAGGGAATAAAGATTTACCTCTTTTCGCTCGACTGGGAAAATCTTTCCATTCCACTCATAGAACCTGTTTTTTATATTGAACCCACACAGAATACACTGGGTTCATACCTTTGGGTATTACTCAATTTTAAAAAAGGCTCCCATCTGCTTAATATTATCCTGTTTTCTGTGATAGGATTTCTCTTCGTTGAGATCTGGAGATTTTATACCCGCCGGAAACGCAATAGCTTCTGGATCAATGGTTTTATTCACCTCTTTCTGGCAGGATTATTCGCCAATATTATCGATAACGCATACTGGGGCGGATCTCTGGATTATGTCACCATCAGACCATTTTACACATTCGACCTGAAGGATATGTACATAACCATGTGTGAACTGTTCCTGATCACCGAACTCATCGATAACAAAGTGCTGATGAAGCTCATCAAAATGCCCAAAGATGAGAGTAATAAACTAAATAAGGATTTTTTCAGATTTATCAAAGATGATCTGAAAGTTATTTTCAGGAAAAAAGAGAACAGGAACAATTAGCCGATTTTCTCTCCAGTTGAAAAAATCAGATTGACTTACCCACGGGGAGTTCTTCAATCATCCGTGCCACCTGTTTTGGCAGATCCTCCGCCCTGATTTCAGGGGACCGCCCCACTTCACCCACAGCCGCACTATTCCAAACATGCCTGTTATTGCTGGTATCGTAAATATCAACAACCAACGCCCGCTCTATAAAATTATAGGTTGAAGGATAAGGATAACTGTAGTGGAACGGGTGATAGAAATGATAATCAGGGTAAATCGGTCCATACTGCGGAGATTTTGCTTCTCTGAAATAAACAGTGATTTTTACCTGAAGATCGGCTCCCGCATCTTTAAATGCAAGCCCTTTTTTCTCAAGTTCCCTTGCAAAAGATGCACGGATCCTTTCAAGTTCCATGCCTGTAATGGTCTTCTTATTCCCATCACTCCAATCCATGAATGAATAGGTCGAATATTGACTGAAATCAGCCTCAGGATCAAGGTCATGATAAACCCTGAAACTATTCCCGCAGCCCGATAACAGGAAAATAACCGGAATCAATGCTATGATTAATTTTTTCATGACGTGAATTTTAATTTGTATCGTACACATTAAGCAACTTCAAATTCTGTGCCACAGAAACCTTAATAATTAACCTGTTGATTTCCTTTTTTCCGAAAAGTCATTGCCTCCCTAATGGCCTTATTGTGAGGAAAGATAAGAGACCCCGGTCAACTTTTCAGAAAGTTCCCACAACCTCGATTGCGCATCCTTACTCACTTTCCTGTTTCTGGGATAGCTCCTTACCGGGTAACCCCGCATACCTGCAAAACCACCCGGACCATAATATCCCCGACTCACTGCATCCGGTGACGTAGCAGCGAAGAGAATGGGGAGCGCTCCCATTTCAGTGCTCTGGGCAACCAACCTGTTGGCCAACCTGCCTGCCTTAACGAGCAGGTCCCTACCATTCATCTGGGCACCTTTTTCAATCAGTCGGGAATCTGCATATCCAGGATGAGCCGCCAGCACCTTAATTTCCAGTCCAATAGATGATGCCCGTTCTGCCATTTCATGGGTAAACAGAATATTGGCAAGTTTGCTCATCCCGTAAGCCAACCATTTCCTGTA
>JBBDIE010000185.1:0-11187 GCA_040880545.1 Bacteroidales bacterium
ACAAATATAGCAATACAACACACAACAATTATAAACAGTTCAATGTTGATAATTCAGACATGGAAATCGTGAATTTTGCCCTAAAATTGTTATCTTCGTACTTCGGTTTCACTATGGTTGGAAACGATACTTAAACAATTGATTATTAATAAGATTCATTAGATGGCAGAAGGAGAAAGAATTCTTAGAATTAATATTGAAGAGGAAATGAAAACAGCCTACATCGATTACTCGATGTCGGTAATTGTTTCACGTGCGTTGCCGGATGTTCGCGACGGTTTAAAACCGGTTCACAGACGGGTGCTTTTTGGAATGCGGGAGCTGGGTGTAACAGCAAGCAGGTCATACAAAAAATCTGCAAGGATCGTAGGTGAAGTCCTCGGTAAGTATCATCCCCACGGCGACAGTTCCGTTTACTATACCATGGTACGTATGGCACAGCACTGGTCCCTGCGTTACCCGCTTGTTGACGGACAGGGGAATTTCGGGTCTGTTGATGGAGACAGTCCGGCAGCAATGCGTTATACAGAGGCACGGCTGCGAAGAATTGCAGAGGATATCATGATCGATCTGGACAAGGATACGGTTGATTTCCAGCTTAACTTTGATGATACGTTAGAAGAGCCTACAGTAATGCCAACCAGGGTGCCCCAATTGCTCATTAACGGCACATCCGGTATTGCTGTGGGAATGGCCACTAATATGCCTCCCCATAACCTGACGGATACCATTGACGCCATTGTTGCCTATATTGAGAATAATGACATTGAGATATCTGAACTGATAGATATTATCAAGGCGCCGGACTTTCCAACAGGCGGTATCATCTATGGCTACCAGGGTGTTAGAGATGCATACGAGACCGGTAACGGACGTATTGTTATGCGTGCCAGGACCGAAATTGAAGTTACTGATTCCGGGAGGGAGAAGATCATTGTTACGGAAATTCCATATCTGGTGAATAAAGCGGAGATGATCCGTAAGACTGCAGATATGATCAACGACAAAAAAATTGAGGGAATTTCTTACATAAATGATGAATCCGACCGGAAAGGGATGCGGATCATTATTATTCTGAAAAAGGAGGCCAGCGCGAATGTTGTATTGAATAACTTGCTGAAATACACATCTTTACAAACAGCATTTAATGTAAATAGTATTGCCCTGGTGAATGGACGTCCAAAGACGCTGAACCTGAAACAGCTGATCCACTATTTTGTGAATCACAGACATGAGGTAGTGATCAGGAGAACCAGGTTTGAACTTGACCAGGCAGAAAAAAGAGCACACATCCTGGAGGGTCTTCTTAAAGCCCTCGATCATATTGATGAAGTGATCGCCCTTATTCGTGCATCGGCAACCCCGGATGAAGCCAGGGAAGGATTGATGGAAAAATTCGAATTTTCGGAATTGCAGGCAAAAGCAATTCTGGATATGCGTTTGCAACGTCTGGTGGGTCTTGAAAGGGCCAAGTTGAAAGAGGAATTTGATCACCTGATGGAGCAGATCAATTTCTTTAAAAAACTGCTGGAAGATGAGGTACTCAGAATGCAGGTAATTAAAGATGAATTACTGGAGATCAAAGAGAAATACGGGGATGAAAGAAGAACCGAAATAGTACCGGATGAGGGAGAATTCAATCCGGAGGATTTTTATGCTGACGAAGAGATGGTGATTACCATTTCCAAGCTGGGATACATAAAACGTACCCCATTGTATGAGTTTAAAACCCAACACAGGGGGGGTATTGGTGCCAAAGGAAGTACAACACGTGATGAAGATGTGATAGTCAGCCTTTTCTCTGCCAGTATGCATAATACGATCCTGTTCTTTACAGATAAAGGGCGCTGCTTCTGGCTCAAAGTTTACGAGATTCCTGAAGGCACCAAAAACTCCAAAGGCAGGGCCGTGCAAAATCTGATCAATATTGAGACGGATGACGCGCTGAGAACCTATCTGAAAGTGGGTAACCTGAAGGACGAAGAGTACATTAACAACAATTTCATCGTACTGGCCACCAAAAAAGGAATTATTAAGAAAACCAGCCTGGAAGCCTATTCCCGTCCAAGAACCAACGGGATCAATGCGATCAATGTAAGGGAAGGAGATATATTGCTCGAAGCAAGGCTTACTGACGGAGATATGGAGATGATGCTCGCTGTGCGTTCGGGTAAGGCAATACGGTTCCATGAATCACAGGCAAGAGCCATTGGAAGAACAGCTTCCGGTGTAAAGGCAATCACCCTTGCCAATCCACAGGACGAAGTAGTGGGAATGATCGTGGCTAAAAAAGACGAACAGGATGTGATGGTCGTTTCTGAACATGGGTATGGAAAACGTTCCGACCTTGATGGTTACAGGGTAACAAACAGGGGTGGGAAAGGTGTCAAAACCATTAATATTACAGAGAAAACCGGTTACCTGATCGCTATTAAAGCCGTTACCGACGATGATGATCTGATGATCATAACCAAAGCGGGCGTTGCCATACGTCTATCAGTCAAAACTGTACGCGTAATGGGCAGAAATACCCAGGGGGTCAGGCTGATCAACCTGCGTGAAGGAGACAGGATTGCTGCTGCAACACAGGTCCCGTCTGACAACGGCGTGGAAGATATTCCGGTTTCAGAAAATGAACCTGAAGAGCACGATACGGATGAAACACCGCAGGATAATGATAAGGATACCCCAGTTTCATAGTGTTTACAGTAATTTAATAACATAATTAAAGAGTGGCACCTTATTTGAAGTTTGTCAGTAAAGTTCTTATTTTTGAACAAAATAAAACCACATAAAATGAAACGTTTGATCGTAATTGCAGTAATATCTGCATTTATTTATGGAAATACTACAGCGCAGGATGTTTCGTCCGGAACTGCGCCAATTCTGCTGAAACACAGCACACTATCCAAAAAGGCAGAAAAAAGTGACGAATATATTCAACACGAAAGACGGGGTGTCAAAGACAGGACATGGATAAAACGAGGAAGATTGTTCCAGGATATTGATAATTTGGGACTTGAACAACTTCAACTTGGTATGGACAAGACTACGGTAAAATTGTTCTATAACGAGCCACTGTCAAAGGATAATAAAGATGAAAATGTAGAAATTCACCACTACGAATCGATAAACTATTTCTTTGAGAATGGCAGACTGCGTGGTTGGACCAGAGTTGATCCGATCCATGAAAATCCGCTGAATGAAGCTTTCAGGAGCTACAAAAAAGCTATAGAACTGAATGATGAGGATAAGAAGCTAAAAGTGCAACAGAAGATCCAGGACGACCTGGAAGAATTGAAAGCGCAATTACAGCGTGCAGGACAAAATCACTATTATCATGAAAACCATGAAGATGCACTGGCTTCTTTTGAAATGATTCTCGATGTAAATAAATTGCCTGTATTCGAAGGGTTAATTGATACCTTAATGATTAACTTTTCAGGAATTGTAGCCCGTGAAATTGGCACCAGAAAGTTGAAGGCGGGAAAAGAGAAGGAAGGAGAGGAGATGATCAAAAAAGCGATCAGTTACTATGATAAATTGGCTGAATTGCAATATGGAGGTGCTTCCAATTACATCCAGATGACCAGAGATTATTACGCCATTGGAGATACACTGGGCGCTATTGATAATTTGAAAAAAGGCCTTGAACAATATCCCGACAGCACAATCCTGGTAACCGTAGCTGCACAGGCATATTATCTGATGGACAGGAATGAAGAAGGACTGGAATTTGTTGCTGATAGACTGGAAAAAAAGCCGGAATGTCCTGCAGCTTATTACTGGAAAGGGTTGTTTATCACAAATGAAAAGGATGTTGAGACTGTTATTATTGATAAAGCACTGGCATTATACGATACATCATTGATGTATGATCCCACCAATGGAAGTGTTTGGTATCAGAGCGGTTATGTGAATTATGCAGTGGGTGCAAATTATTTCGAACAGGAGAGCCTTGAAAATAATGACAAATTCAGAGCAGAGCTGAAAGAAAAGGGTACTGAGTATTATAAAGAAGCAATCGAAAAGTTGGAAAAAGCTTATGAAATTGCTGATACAGACTATACCATTCGCAAAGAATCTCTGGATCTCTTGAAAAGAATTTATTACAAATTATATGGAAGTGAGGATGAACATTATATTCGAACAAATGAACGATTGAAGAATTTGTAATGCCGATCTAAATTTGAAGAATTGGGAAAAAGGGAAGGAGTTAAATTTCTTCCCTTTTTCTTTAGCATATTCTATTTAACATAATATCAATTATAGGACAAACGTATAAATTATTTATATTTTGAAATTCGATATCATACGTATAAAAAAACTCGCTTTTCTTCCATGATTCCCTGAATTACCAGCACCCTTTCCTGTTGCAAAGCAACATCTCACTATAGCGTCAGCAATTTCTCCCGTTGCAATGCAACATCTTCCTATGCAAAGCCATCATATCTGTCACAGAATAACATATTCGTGCATAACAGCCTTCACAGAATCAACCATGCGATTCTAACGGATGAATAAAATAGTATCGATTAACATTTTCCCCGTGTACAGGGACTGTTGGTGATGAAGAATCCGAAGAACCCTCCAAGCAATATACTTTTCCATATATCGCCACCGGTGATCTCATTCATGTTTCTTCCTTCCGTAAAGTAAAAAAACAGGAATCCGGCAATTGCGCCTCCTGCAATATACAATATCGATTTCCTGATATGTTTGTTCTGAATGGTTTTTTTCAGCCAACCCGAATTCTGTTTTAGTTCAAGCTCTTTAAATTTCATCTATTTGCTTCTTTTTTGTCATGGAACCCTCAATCATCTTCAGGACCTTTATCAAAAGTTCGTTCATGAGGGTTTTATAAAAATACACATCTAAATATCCAGATACAAAGATATGTTATATGCATGAACTATTTCTTTTTCTTTTTCTTTTTTCTTTGCTTATTGTAGGATTCTGCCTGCTCGATCAACGATTTCCAGTCGTCAGCTTGATCACCGGCAGTTTCAAGCGTATATTCGTACTCTTTTTTGGAAATCTCAAGCCTTTTAATCTCTTTGCCCAGTAATGTTTCAATTTCTTCAAGCATCTTCTGCTCAGCGCTGCTGCAAAATGCAATGGCCTGACCGCGTTTGTTGGCCCGACCTGTCCTCCCTACCCTATGCACATAATTTTCGGGAGCCTCAGGAAGATCATAATTTACAACGATTTCCACATTGGGTATATCTATCCCCCTGGCGCTCACGTCGGTGGCGATCAATACCAGGTTTTCACCACTTCTGAAAGCATCCATCACCCGGTCCCGTTCATCCTGCAACTTATCGCCATGAATTGTGTCCGACTGTATATCAACACGTTCCAACGCTTTTTTAACGCGTTCAGCGCGTACTTTGGTTCGCACGAAGACCAACGCTTTCGTTTCCGGGTTACCTTTCAGAACTTCTTCCAGGAAATAGCGTTTGTCGTCCATTTCAATAAATGCCACAGAGTGATCGATATTCTTTCCTACCGGATCCTTTGGTGAAATCTGAATGTGTATGGCATCGGTAACCATGGAATATGCAAGTTTCTTGATTTTTTCATTTATGGTAGCGGAGAAAAAAAGCGTTTGCCTTCTTTTGGGCAGATGGTGCATCAGGTCCTTTATATCCTTGAGAAATCCCAGGTCCAGCATGTGGTCAGCCTCATCCACGATCAAAATTTCCACCCGGCTCAAATTCAAGGCTCCCTGACTCACAAGGTCGAACATCCTCCCGGGGGTTGCAACCAGTACATCGATCCCTCTCTCCAGGCTTTCAATCTGTGGAAGTTGTTCGACCCCACCGTGTATGCTGATACAGGTAATCCTTGTATGCCGCCCCAATGTTTTGAATACCAGCTCTGTCTGTTTTGCAAGCTCATGGGTAGGCGTCATTACCAGGCACTTCACACCATCGGGCCTGCCCGGTATTTTTCGCTCCTGTAGTATGTGTAATACCGGGATCACAAAAGCCGCGGTTTTTCCCGTACCAGTCTGGGCAATGGCCAGAACATCATCGCCCCGTAATATCGGGGGAATACACTTGTACTGTATATCAGTGGGTTTCTTGAACCCGAGCTTAGAAATACTGGTTTTTATTCCATCTGCGATCCGGTAATCTTCAAATTTCATTGGCTGTATTTATGTGACAAAGATAGCTATACGCTGTTAACAGGGTTGCAGAAAATCAGATTTTAATGCAATAGATAATTTATTAACTTCGTTACATAAAAGCCAACAACAACCCAACTATGAAAAACGTAATGATTGCCATAGTTCTGGCAACTACCTGTTTAACGGTGCTGTCCGCACAAAATTACACCATCAGTGGCTATATACAAGATGGATCAACCGGAGAAAAACTAATAGGTGCGAATATATACACACAGCCTGACCTGACAGGTACATCTTCCAATAATTATGGATTCTTCAGTATGACCCTCGCCCGCGGGGAATACAGCATTGTATTCAGCTATGTTGGATATCAGAATGTTGTTAAGGAATTTAACCTGAATGAAGATACAGATTTAACTATTTCCCTGGAACCCTCCATTGGTATTGAGGAGGTGGAAATTACAGCCACAAACAGCCAGTCTGTTAAATCTAGTCAGATGAGTTCCATCGATATTTCCGTGGAAAGAATCAGGAAGATGCCTGCGCTCCTTGGCGAGGTTGATGTGATCAAAGCGATTCAACTATTGCCCGGGGTGCAATCGGGAACCGAAGGTGCAAGTGGTTTGTATGTGAGAGGTGGCGGACCTGACCAGAACCTGATCCTGCTTGACGGTACACCTGTTTATAATGCATCACACCTTTTTGGCTTCTTTTCCGTTTTTAATGCGGATGCCATAAATAAGGTTCAATTGATCAAGGGCGGTTTTCCCGCCCGGTATGGCGGTCGGTCTTCTTCTGTATTGGATATCAGTCTGAAGGAGGGAAACATGAAGGAATTTAAGGGGAGCGGCTCCATCGGTATGATTGCATCAAAACTCACACTTGAAGGTCCGATTATAAAAGACAGGACCTCTTTTATCGTATCTGCAAGAAGAACTTACCTGGATGTATTAGCACAGCCTATTATCAGATTGGCTTCTAACGGAAATGAATATACCACAACCGGCTATTATTTCTATGACCTTAATGCAAAAATCAATCACAAATTTTCTGACAAAGATCATCTCTACCTGAGTGTGTATACCGGTGAGGATAAATTTTACCAATACCAGGAGCCGTATACTTACCTGTTTGCAGGGAATCTGTACACCAGCGAATCAAGATCGGATCTTGGCTGGGGAAATATTACGTCGGCCTTGCGATGGAACCACAGGTTCGGACGAAAACTTTTCAGTAATACCTCATTAACCTACAGCAACTACAATTACGAGGTAAAGAACTTTTTGGAGTCGATAGAAGAGCGTGCAGACAGTGTGACAACCGAAGTTAATTCTTTGAATTTTCTTTCGGGAATTGAAGATTTTTCAGGAAAAATTGATTTCGATTATGTACCTACTACAGATCACTATATCAGATTTGGTGCAAATTATATCTATCACACATTTAAACCGGGGGCCTCGGTATATAAAATTAAAAACGCTGAAGTGGGTGCGATTGATACCACCATGGGAGAGGATTTTATTTACGCTTCTGAATTTTCAATATACGTGGAAGATGATTATAAAATAACGAACAGGTTGAAAGCGAACCTGGGGCTCCATTACTCTGGTTTCCTGGTGAACCGGCAATTATACCATTCCCTTCAGCCCAGGGTTTCGGCCAGATACTTGCTGAATGAAACCTGGTCCGTAAAGGCCTCCTATGCTAAAATGCAACAGTACATTCATTTGTTGACCAACAATAATATCGGACTTCCAACCGACCTTTGGGTCCCTGCAACAGACAACATCACTCCGCAGAAATCACACCAGGTAGCCCTGGGAATCTCTAAGAATATAGGCAATATCTACCTCTTGGCGGTGGAGGGATATTACAAAACCATGGACGGACTCATTGAATACAAAGACGGGGCCTCATTTATGGGATCCGAAACCGGATGGCAGGATAAGGTGGAAACAGGTCGTGGCTGGTCCTACGGGGGTGAGTTGTTCATCGAGAAAAAAGTGGGCAACTTAACCGGTTGGATAGGTTACACACTTTCGTGGACAAACAGGCAATTCGAAGAACTTAACCAGGGAGAGGTATTTCCCTATAAATATGACAGAAGACACGATCTATCAGTGGTACTGAGTTTTCCCCTGGATGACAAGTGGGACTTTTCTGCCAGTTGGATCTATGGAACTGGTACGGCACATACCCTGCCCACAGAAAGGTATTTTGGCAATATCCAGAATAATTTCAGGGGAATTTTCAATAATCAATATCCCTATTACATAGATTATAATCCTGATCGTAATATGTTTTCAGGTGAAATTGAACATATAGACAGCAGAAATTCCATAAGGGCGGCAGATTATCACCGGTTGGATGTGAGTTTTCAAAAGAAAAAAGAGACACGTTGGGGTGAATCTGCCTGGACCCTGGGCGTTTATAACACCTATAACCGGAAAAATCCTTTCTACTATTATATTGGTTATGATTCATTTGGAAATCGTGCCTTACGCAGGGTCAGTATATTTCCATTTATTCCGTCGGCAACATATACTTTCAATTTTTAACCTGAATCTGGAATTATGAAACCTATCTTTCTGATCTATTTTACGGTTGCATTACTGGGGTTAGTGAAATCCTGCGAAACAACGGAGAAAATTGATGATTTTCCGCTTCGCCATTCCCGGTTGGTGTTAAATAGTTATTTTACACCCGACAGCGCATGGGAATTTCAAGTGAGTAAGAGTTTGTCTGTATTGGATAATGATAAACTCCGGTTTGTGGACAATGCCATGATTACACTTTACAGGGACTCAGAATTGATTGATTCAATTAAAGGACCTGATGACGATGGCTGGTATCGTTCAGATTCAATCCTGCCGGTGAGTGGTGAGAAATATTCCATAGAAGTTCGTACTCCTGATTTTAAAAATACACTTTATGCTGAAGATATGGTACCCTTGAATGTGCCAGTCGCCGAAGCTTCAGTGTCAATACTGGATTCTTTCTTCCGGTACGATAATCCACGCTATACAATTGATAAAACTATTTTATTTGGAAGGGCCGAAGGATTTATCGAAATATTGATCTCTGATCCGGTCGAATATGCAAACTTTTACAGATTGACTATTTTCACTTATTTTCCAAATTTCAATTACTATGATTCGATTTTCAACTATTATAAACGCAATGTATTTATTGATACTGACGATGCTTCTATTACGTTTTCCGATGGCAGAATGTTATTTGAAGATAAGCTGTTCAACGGGAAGAACCACAGGATAAAACTTAATTTCAATGAATGGGAAATAACGAAGGATCAGAATTTTTTTATTGAATTAAACTCCCTGAGTGAATCAGCGTATCTTTATGAAACATCCGTAAGTGAATATAAGAATGCAAGTGGTGATCCATTTTCAGAACCGGTGCTGATATACGACAATATTGTCAACGGATATGGGATTTTTGCAGGGTATGCTACCACGAATTACGGTGTCCCTGTTTTTGAATAGCCTATCCATAAAATTATCAGGTTCAGGAAATTGTACTCAGTTGTAATTTCCCTGAAGGTACTTGTCAGTCAACACCTTACTACCTTTGTAATCCATTGCTTATTATCCTGCCGTACGCAAGCAATTATAAGGTAAATTCAGGTAGTGTACAGACGATTTCCTGCTTTATGAATGACGGTATCTGTTGTTGGCTTATGTTTTAAAATATATCTACTTTTTTTTACGGTAATTAATCTATTTTTAGGCAATAATATCATCTCAACCATATACTTATGCGCTACGTAATTATCCTTTCCCTCATTATTCTTATATCATGCAATAATAACAGGCAGACCGAAATTACCGGTTTCCGTGGACCAGATCGTTCGGGGATTTACAATGAACCGGGCCTATTTGATTCATGGCCGGAAGTTGGTCCGGAAGAGATCTTCTTTACTGACAGTATTGGGGAGGGTTATGGTTCTCCCGTGATTGTTGACGAATTGATATATGTTACAGGAACAAGGGACAGCACAGCAATCTTATTTTGTATCGACATGACTGGTCATCATGTATGGCAGTTGGAGTTGGGGAAAGAATGGATAAAAAACTACCCCGGTTCCAGATCTACTCCCACCATTGCAGGTGATCTGCTATATGTGGGGAGTGGTTATGGAAATTTATATTGTATAGACCTGGAAACCAGATCCATTTCCTGGTCGAAGAATATGGAGTCAGATTTCAACGGAATATTACCCATGTTTGGGCACTCTGAGTCCCCGGTTGTTCTGGATGAGAAGGTGTTTTGGACAGCAGGCGGGAAAGTTCATAACGTGGTTGCCCTGAACCGGTTTACAGGTGCGTTGATATGGTCGGCCCCCGGTTATGGGGAACGGTCGGCTTATAACCAGCCCAGTGTAATCACCCTTGCTTCGGGGAGGAGCATATTTGTCACATTCACGGCCTACCACCTGTTAGGATTGGACACAGATACCGGGGAATTGTTATGGTCACATCTGCAGGACAACACTTCCCCATCTGAAAGAAAAAAGGGAATTGGAGATACCCATGCCAATCCGGTATTATTTGAAAATAACAACCTCTATTATGCAGCAGGAGACGGGAACTGCGGTGTGAAATTATCCATCAACAGTGAGGGTACAAAAATCAGTGAAGTGTGGAGAAACACACATTTTGACAGTTATATGGGAGGAATCATCAAGTCGGGCGATTACCTCTATGGCAGCGGTACCCGCACACCCCGCTTAAAATCGGTACATGCGGAAACCGGCATCATCACAGATTCTCTTTCCATTGGCAGCGGAGTTGTGATCGCAACCGACAGTATGATCTACTATTACAGTCAAAAAGGTATGATGCACCTGGTTAGCTATAATGAAGGAATACTGGAGCCTGTAAGTGCATTTAGGATAGCCCGTGGAACCAGGGAACATTTTTCACATCCGTTGATTCATAAAGGTGTACTTTACGTTCGACGTGGCAATGCGCTTTGCGGTTACAGAATTTAAGTGGAGTGGCTGGATCGTAATGTTCGAGATCATCGTAAGAGTC
>JBBDIE010000186.1:0-21008 GCA_040880545.1 Bacteroidales bacterium
CCTGTAAAAAGATGTGTATAAAGATTAGTCCACGTGGAGAGGGGGGCCGGGGGGGTGAGGTGCTACAAGCATTACGGACATTAGGAACAGCCACTAGTATACATACTAAAATCTCCCTGCTTGAAGTAATAAACTATTTGTTATACTTTTGTTTCTCTAAATATACCAACAAAAATGAAGGAGAAAGAAGTCGTAATTGGCATAGACATAGGGGGAACATTCACCAAAATAGGGATAGCAGACAAAACCGGTGTCCTCTATTTTGAGAAATCCATGGAAACGGATAAGTTCGATGATCCCGACATTTTTGTTGCAGCAATTCATGAACAAATCAGTGACTTCACCGACAAGAATAACGGAACTTATAAAATCAGGGGTATCGGGATCGGTGCTCCCAACGCTAACTATTACACAGGCAATGTGGAGTTTGCCCCAAACCTTATTTGGAAAGGAGTTATACCTTTTGCAAAAATCTTCAGTTCCAGATTCAACCTGCCTGTGGTACTCACCAATGATGCCAATGCTGCTGCTATAGGTGAAATGGTATTTGGCGCTGCCCAAAACATGAAAAACTTCCTGATGATTACCCTGGGAACCGGATTGGGGAGTGGGTTGGTAGTAAACGGAGACCTGGTATATGGCCACGATGGTTTCGCGGGCGAGCTGGGACATCTGACCGCTGTGGAAAACGGAAGGGAGTGCGGATGTGGTAAAAGGGGCTGCCTGGAAACTTATGTTTCGGCCACTGGTATTAAACGCACCATATTCGAATTGCTTGCCACCGAATCGGACGTGTCGGAATTCCGTAATGTTGCCTTTAATGACCTGGATGCAAAACAGATCACTAACGGTGCCAACAATGGTGACCCCATTGCCAAAAAGGCGTTTCAAATTACCGGTAGTATGCTCGGCAAATCCCTTGCCGATACAGTGGCGCACATAAGTCCCCAGGCAATTTTTCTTTTCGGAGGACTGGCGATGGCCGGGAAATGGATCTATGAACCAACCAGTATTGCCATGGAAGAGAATCTGCTTAAGATTTTCAGGGGAAAAATAAAAATCCTTCCATCTGCACTGCTAAATAAAAATTTAGCAGCACTTGGAGCTGCTGCCCTTATTTGGAAAGAGCTGAATTAAGGTCTGCTGAAAAAGTCTGTAGCCCTGATTATGATTACAATTCATGTTTTTCAGCAGACCCGAATTCGTTTTTTATCGCTAATAATAACTGGTATTAAACCCAAGAGCAGAACTCCGGGAAAGTAATCCTCATCCTCCTTCGTGTTCGTCGTCGGAAGATTCAAAACAAGGGCTGTCTTGATTCGTCAGTCTCCGTTGCTGAAGTTGGTGGAACATCATTGGAACCGATCACATAGGTGAGGTCATGGTCCCAGTTCGCCCTGACTTTCACGTCTTTAGGCAGAAATTCAACTTTCTCGGGCTGTCTCCCCTCCATATATTTCCCCGTATCCCACTTTCCATTCCTGTTCCGGTCGTGAACACATTTAATCCGGTAAGTGTCGGGATCCAGAAAATCGAAAACATAGCTGCCCGATTCAAAAACTTCTTTCTTCCTGGCGATCGATCCCTTTCTGTATACCTCTATCAACAGGGTGTCTTCAACATTCTCAAGAGTTAAATTGATCCTTCCATATTCCGCCAGCGGCCTAATATTAAATTTCACATCAATGGTGTCGTTGGTCAAACCATAAATGTTGGTTATTGCACCCGGGTAAAGGACCATTCTGTACCTGCCTTCCTCTTTCCATGGGTTACTTATTCTTACACGCCGAAGGTGCCCAATATCAGCCACAGGCTTCACCGGTACAGGTACTTCAATGGTGTCGGGTATAATATATAACTCAAACAAACTGCTGTCAATGGTTCCCACCGGCTGATTGAGTGTAAAAGTCAGGTCTCTCTGAATGTGTTGTTTACCCCGGTTTTTAATGGTGGAAACAGCAAGGGGCTGTGGTTCCTCCTTTTTCTTCTCTTTACTTCTACCGGAAGATCTCTCCCGGTAAGTGAACCGGAGTGTGTCTCTTTTTATTACCGGGTTGAACAATGAGTCCAATACAGTATAGGTAAGTTCCACCCCAATGGTATCATTGAAAGCCACCAGGGTGTCGGCTGTCCAGATGGTCAGGGAATCCCTGTTTTGTCCAAATTCGGGAACCAGGTCCGATGACTTGAGGGAGGCTGGAAAAACAGGATTGAATGCAAAACTGTCTGTCAGGGGTAAATTGAATATAATCTTCAGGGCATACCTGTCGTTCCTGGAATAATCAGTTACATATTGCTCAACAGGATCTTCTGTAAACATGAATAAATCCAGGAAAACCGTATTGAAATCGGGCTTTGCCCTTTCCAGGGAATCCAGCACCATGGTAATTGAGTCCTGGCTCATCCCCGCCGTGTCAACGGTAATCGCGATCGTATCGTAATACAGATCTGCCGAATCATAGACTCCGCTTTGCAATAGTTTATTTCTGAAGTAGTCGCCATCCACAAACAAACTCGTGTCCAGGAAAGCGATCTCTTCATTGGGTTGATCGAACAGAAAATTGTTGTTCCCGTCTTTCAGTACAAAAACTTTATAGATCCCTTTCTTAAGATTATTCACCGCAAAATTACCTTTGGCATCTGTTCTCCCCACATAATAGGGTATTTCAATCAGGGGTAGTGAATCTTCCAGTTCAGTATAGAGCATTACATAGATCGGAATCTTGGGCACTGTCAGGTCAAATGCATTTTTCAGCGTTCCTTTAACAGAAAGGGAGTCCAGGTAATCGCCAGTGGAAAATACATACTCATAATTCAACAGCACATTCTTTTCATTCAGATCCTTGATGCCCTCCCCGAAATTAAATGTATAGGTCGCGTCTTCCTTTAATTCCTCCTCAAATTCTATGATCAGCGTTTTATTCCTGAGTTTCACCTGTGGTTTTTCCTTGACCGGAGGTGACACTACAAGTTCTTGTGTAAAATTGGCCATATCGAGATATTCATCAAAGGTGATCATGATTTTCCCTTCACTGAAATTCGTTGAATAGTTCTCCGGTGTGGCCTTTTTTACAACGGGAGGATCTTCATCCTGCGGCCCCCCCGTAGGCGCTCCCTGCTGTGCACATCCCTGCACAAGCAATAATGCTGTAATAATTATCCCTGGTATTATTCGACGCATTTTTTTCATTCTGGCATACAAAGATATATATTCCCATGTGGGTAACACATTTATTTAAACTGACAAGGGAAAAGAATAGTATATAATTTGTAGCTTTATCCCTTTAAAAAACCTATTGTTATGATACTTAACTATATTACCTGGAACGTGGACCCTGAAATATTCAATATAGGGGGACTTTCTATCAGGTGGTACGGGCTTATGTTTGCAATGGCATTTCTTTCGGGCTACATTGTATTCACAAAGGCACTTAAAATAAAGCGGCTGGATGCCGAAATGCTTGATCAATTACTGATCTATATTGCTCTTGGGACAATCATAGGTGCCCGGCTCGGCCATTGCCTGTTCTATGAACCCTCCTACTATTTAAAAAATCCCATAGAAATTCTCAAGATCTGGGAAGGTGGGCTGGCAAGTCATGGTGCGGCCATCGGTATTGTTTTTACGCTCTGGCTTTATATCAGGAGACACAAGTTGTCTTTCCTCTGGTTGATGGATCGCCTTGTAATCGTTGTACCACTTGCCGGGGCATTTATCAGAACCGGGAACCTGTTTAATTCGGAGATCTATGGCCGCGCAACCGATCTCCCCTGGGCATTCCTTTTTGTCCGCGATATCAACAGGGATCCAAATACCGGTGCCATTCTTCAAAACCTTCCAAGCCATCCCACCCAGATTTATGAGGCGTTGAGTTACATCTTTATTTTCGTCATCCTCTTTATCTATTACAGGAAAAAGAAAGACGAAATAAGAGATGGACTGATATTCGGAATTTTTCTGATCCTGCTGTTTGCTGCAAGGTTCTTTATCGAATTCATTAAAAACGACCAGGTCTCTTTCGAAGCGGGGATGTTGTTTAATATGGGTCAATGGCTGAGTCTACCCTTCATACTGATCGGCGTCGCTCTTATCATGTACACCAAAAGGAAGCCTTCTTATTTCTCAAAGACCCCCATACCTGAAAAACCGCCGGTTAAAAAGAAGAAAAAGGGCTGACCCAACTGGCTTTCAATTGTTCGCATGAATAGATATTGTTTGTTTTTTTAATTTAACAGATATAATTTTCCCCGATGGATACAGGGAATTTTTGGTTTGCCTTTGGATTGACAGTTTTTGCCGGGCTCTCCACCGGAATCGGGAGTGCTCTTGCCTTCTTTACCAAAAAAACAAATACCCGGTTCCTCTCGGCAAGTCTCGGCTTCTCGGCCGGGGTAATGGTTTATGTATCATTTATGGAGATCCTTGTGAAGGCACAGGTTTCATTTGTTGAGGTGTACGGAACAACCCGTGGGGCCTGGTTAACGGTTTTTGCTTTTTTTTCCGGGGTACTGTTGATTGGGATCATTGATAAATTGATCCCTTCCTATGAAAACCCCCACGAAATTAAACGGATTGAAGATATAAAAAACGGGGTCAGTAGTCGCGACCCGCGCCTTGTGCGAATGGGGCTCTTTACTGCCCTGGCCATTGCAATTCACAATTTCCCTGAAGGGATCGCCACCTTTTTTGCGGGACTTTCAGAACCCGAACTTGCTATCCCGGTTGCCATCGCAATTGCTATTCATAATATCCCGGAAGGAATTGCAGTGTCTGTCCCCATCTCCTACGGAACGGGAAATAAAAGAAAAGGGTTCTTTCTTTCAATGATCTCCGGATTGGCTGAACCCATTGGGGCCCTGATAGCCTATGCTGCACTTCTGCTCTTTTTTAAAAATTCTGAAATTCCGCAATGGCTGTTCGGGTACCTGTTCGGATCGGTAGCAGGCATCATGGTATTTATCTCCATCGATGAATTACTACCCACTGCTGAAGAATATGGACACCACCACTATTCTATTTATGGCTTTGTTGTTGGCATGGCAATCATGGCGCTGAGTTTGTTATTATTTATCTGAAATGGCTGAAAGAATAAGGAAAAAGAGGAGACACAGTAATCACCAGCCGGTTAACGAGCGGAATCTCCTGGCGGCAACGCTACTTAACCTGGTAATTACTGTTGTAGAGATAATAGGAGGCCTTCTATCAAACAGCCTGGCCTTGCTCTCGGATGCACTTCATAACCTGAGCGATACATTTTCCACCATCATCGCCTATGTAGCAATCAGGCTGGGAAAACGGAAAGCAACTGCAAAAAACACCTTCGGATATAAACGTATTGAGATCCTCGCTGCACTATTAAATGCCGTAATCCTGATCGTTATCTGTTTCTATCTCTTCAAAGAGGCCTGGGAAAGAATCCAGGATCCACAACCCATCAAATCTCTGATAGTCATTGTCATCGGAATGATAGGTCTGGGGGCCAATATGCTGGCTGTGGCCCTGCTGAGGAAGGATTCAAAAAAAAGTATCAATGTTAAGGCTGCATATGTACACCTGATTGGCGACAGCCTCTCTTCGGTGGTGGTGATCCTCGCTGCTGCAGCCATTCAATTATTCGAAATCTACTGGCTGGACCCGGTAATTACCGTCCTGATCGGACTTTACCTGATCCGTGAATCTTACGTCATTTTGAAGGAGGCGGTGAATATACTTATGCAGGCCACTCCCGGACAACTTGATTTACAAAAAATACAGGTAAAGGTGGAAGCCCTCCCCAATGTGGTCAGTCTGCATCACCTGCATGCCTGGAGCCTGAGCGACCATGAAATACACCTTGAGGCCCATGTTGAACTTTCAGAAGATATGAAAATAAGTCAGATGAAACCAACCCAGCAAAAGATTGAACAGCTGTTGCGGGATCAATTTCATATCTTTCACACAACATTGCAATTTGAATTTGATCCGGACCATAGTACAACCCTCATCTCCAAAGGAAACTGATTATATGAAAGATAAAAAAGGAATCATATATGCTTCCTGGATTTCCATCGCAGGAAATGCATTACTGGCCATTTTAAAACTGGTGGTGGGCTTCATTTCGGGTAGCTTTGCTGTAATAGCCGACGGTATCGATTCAGCCACCGACATTATCAGTTCCATTGTAACCCTCGTGGCCGCCCGTGTTATCCTGAAGCCTCCCAATATTAAATTTCCCTATGGATATGTTAAGGCCGACACTGTTGCCACAAAGGTCTTATCCATGTTTATCTTCCTGGCCGGTTCCCAATTGGCCATATCCGCAGTGGAACGGCTGTTGAGGCAGAATGTGGATACCATTCCCTCTATGATCGCTATCTATGTAACTGTTTTTTCCATGGTGGGAAAGATCTTGCTCAGCCTTTACCTGAAATCTACCGGCAAAAACCATAACAGCGATATGCTCAAAACCATGGGCATACATATGAGAAACGACATGCTCATCTCCTTTACCGTGCTGTTGGGGCTGCTGGCAACCATCATTTTTAAGATTGCGGTAGTGGATAAGATCATTGCACTGGGCATCAGTTTGTTTATTATGTTTGAAGCGATCAGAATTTTCCTTAAATCCAATACCGAATTGATGGATGGCATTGAAGATTCGGATCTTTATAACAAACTTTTTGAAGCGATCAATAAGGTTGAGGGTGCCTACAATCCACACAGAACCAGGGCCAGGAAGATCGGATCAAGCTATATGATCAATCTCGACATTGAAGTCGATCCGCTCATGAGTGTCAGAACAGCACACGACATTGCCAAAGAGGTTGAAAATGTTATTAAAAAGAATATTGAAAATGTATATGATGTAATGGTGCACGTTGAGCCTATGGGCAACCTTGAAAGTGACGAAAAATTCGGTATTTCAGAAAAAGATGTCCCCCGCAACAGGAAGAAAAAATAATAATATTTTCACTATTGATGAGTTATTATGATGAATGTGTGGCTCTCGCTGTACATTTCTATTTTATATTTGTACGAATTTAATACAGAGCAAAATGACAGAGAAGAAAACAAATACCGGTGTCCTGTATGGTATCATAGGACTGCTTGGTGTCGTTCTCCTGGTTTCCGTATATATGTTGCTGGATTTGAAAAAAGATTTTGATTATACCAGTGAGGAACTTGAGCAGACCAGGATCTATTTCGCCATGGAACGCGACTCCCTGGAAACTGAGTTGCATAATATTTATTTGTCGTATGATTCTCTTGAAACAAATAATGATCGCATCCGGGAGGAGATGGCCATACAGCAGAAAAAAATCAACCGGTTGATAGCAATCCAGGCAGACGATGCCTATAAAATCAAAATGTACAAACGCGAAATGGAAACCCTTCGTTCCGTGCTTCGAAGCTATATTGTACAGATCGATTCCCTCAATTCACAGAACCAGGCATTGATGGCGGAAAATGTGCAGCTGAAAACTTCTGAAAGGCATTTACAAACTGAAAAAGTTAAGTTGGAAACCGACAAGGCTGCTCTTGAAGAGATCAAAAGTATTGCCACCACTTTAACCGCGTCTGATATTTATATTGAAACAATCAATGACAGAAACAGGCCCAGGAAAAGGATAAACGCCATTTACCAGATCAGGACAGACTTTGTTGTTCGTGCAAATTCAGTTGCAACAGCAGGTGAAAAAACAATCTTTGTCCGGTTGATTCGACCGGATGGAATTGCCCTGGGATCACCTGATGTGGATGTGATCAATGTTAATGAAGAGGCGCTGCCCGTGTCTGCTTCCAGAACGGTAACATACGAAAATACCGACCTGCCGGTTTCTATCTATTGGACCAATAATGGGGAACTCGTTCCCGGTGAATATACCGTTGAATTATATGCCGAAGGACGACTTATTGGAAATGATGTATTTACATTGTAATATTACATATAATTAGAGTCTGTCAATAAAGTGGAGTGGCTGGATCATAATGTTCGTTTGCAAGGCATGCGACCACTGTTTTGATGTCGGGCATAACGCAGCAATTGATGTTCTCTTGCAAACACCAATTACAATCTTCCGGTAAATTCACCTGCGTATGAATATAGGTATCATTATTGGTAGAATTGGCGGCGTGGACGGGGTGGCGCTTGAATCGGAAAAGTGGATAGAGGTCCTCCGTTCAATGGGTCACAAAATTTTTATCCTCTCCGGCCAGTTTCAGGAAAGACCCATGGACCCTGAAACAGAAACCCTGGTTCCGGAAATGTCTTTTTTCTCTCCAGAAAGTTACTGGAGCCAGAAAAAAGCATTTTTTCATCCCGAAACCGACCCCCAGGAACTGATCGAACACCTGAACCTCTATTCCAAGGTGATCTATAAAAAAATTATCCATTGGGCACACAACAATGACCTGGACTTGCTGATCTCAGAAAATGCCTCGGCTTTACCTTCCCACCTGGAGATGGGCCTCGCGGTCAATAAAGCTGTGCATAAACTTGGTTTGCCAACCATCACGCACGACCACGATTTCGCCTGGGAAAGAGGCGACCGGTACGTCTCCCCCCATGAAGACATCAACAAGTTTGTCGAAACTGTCTTTCCACTCATGGCCCCCAACAGTATCCATGCTGTGATCAATACCCATGCCCTGGAAACTTTGAAAGAAAGATTTGGAAGAGACGCTGTGAACGTACCAAATGTGATGAATTTCGATATTCCTTTCGGGGTCAGAAACGAAAAAAATGCCCGGCTTCCCGAATACCTGGGATATTCCGGTTCCGATATATTTCTTTACCAGATTACACGCGTTGTTCAACGAAAAGGAATTGAGGTGGCCATCGATCTGTTGAATAAACTGAATGATAAAAAGATCAAGCTGATCATTACCGGAAATTATGCCGATGATGCCGGAAGCGTCTACTATAAAGAATTACTTGAACAAATTCACGACCTGAAATTAAGCGACCAGGTGCGCTTCGCATACGACCTTTTTCAAAATAAAGGGCTCACCCCGGCAAATGGTGACGTATTATTCTCCCTGTCGGATGGATATGCCAACGCCACAGCCTGCACTTATTTCAGTACCTATGAGGGTTTTGGCAATGCATTTGTCGAGGCTGTTCTTGCCAGGCGACCCATCTTTGTAAATAATTATGAGCCAGTCTATATGCCCGATATAGGCAGCAAAGGCTTCAAAACCATAATGCTCGAAAAAAATGATCTGACTGACGAGGCTGTAAAAGCGATGGCCGAAATTATTTACAATCCGGAACTGGCTAAGCAGATTGCCGATTACAATTTTGAACTGGGGAAAAGACTCTTTAGTTACGACACCCTCCGGGAAAAACTGGAGGAACTCATTGAGAAAGCGGTTGCCTTGGTCTGAGGTGCGTTTAGAGCATTAATTCACCAATGATCATATCCGATTTCAGCCATCCTTCGGGTGTCATCTTGAGTATTCCCTCTTGCATTAGCAGATCGTTGCTCCCCATAAACTTTTGGACTTTTCCAAGCAAGTCATTCAATATCTCAATTCCGAAAACCGACTCTATATGGTCTGTATCTGCGCCCGAAACCGTTCTTAGGGAAGTAATCAGGTAATCGTGATACTTTTCTGTCGATGTCAGCTGCTCCGATTCATAATAAATTCCACCTCCATTCACCTTTTCAATATATCCCTTCAATGACGCAATGTTCCAACGCCGCTCTGTGCCATTATATGAATGTGCCGAAGGTCCGAACCCCAAATAATTTACACCGCTCCAGTAGGTACTGTTGTGTTTAGAACGAAATCCTTTCTTTGCAAAATTTGAGATCTCATAATGTTCAAATCCGTTTTCAGCTGTAATCTCGCGCAGCAACCGATATTGCTCAATGCTGGTCTGTTCGGGCAGCTCTTTTAATCTGCCCTTCTTTTTCCAGTGATGAAATACAGTACCCGGTTCATAGGTGAGATGATAGGCTGAAATATGGCCTATTGGCTGTTTCATCGTTATGCGTACATTTTCTTCCCATTCCCCCAGAGTCAACCCCGGAACCCCGTAAATCAAATCCATGCTGATGTTTTCAAATCCCTTGGAATGCGCCAGCTCCATGCACTTTACAGCCTGCTCCGCCGTATGCGATCTGCGCATAAGTTCCAGGTCTTTCTCCTGGAACGATTGCACCCCGATACTCAGCCTGTTGAATCCCGATCGCCGGAGCATCCCGGGGTAATCCTCCTTTAGGTCATCAGGATTCGCTTCAATGGTGATCTCTGCATCCTTACGAACCCGGTAATGCTTCCGGATGGTTCCCATGATCATTTCCAGTTGCTCCTCCGTTAACACCGAGGGTGTACCTCCTCCCAAATAAATGGTATCTATCTCTCCGGTATCCCGGGAATCTTTTCTGCGGATTAACTCCGTTAACAAGGATGCAACATAACTGTCACGGTATTTCAGGCTCACCGTAAAATAAAAATCACAATACCGGCAGGCCTGCCTGCAAAACGGCACATGAATATACATTCCTCCCATAATAGATCTCCTTTTACAAATAGCCAATTACAGCATTCGATACTGCTCTCGTTTGTGGGGACATCGCGTATACATTGTACTCATATTCCTGGTTATAGGGGGAGATATTCATAACCTCTCCCTCCACAAATAGGGTGCTGCTTCCTCCCGGATCAAATCCCATCGCTTTTTTCATCCCCTGCTTCACCAGGATATCAGCCATATCTATGTGTGTTGCACCTACCGACTCCCTGATTCTTCCATTCACCGTCAGCACCACTAATTCTCCCTCCTCATTCATACCAACAGCAATTTTTGGCCCCCGCATATCCAGGTAATCCAGCCGTGCCGCTTGTGTGGCAATAGAATTCCTGGTTTTCCATCCTTCTTTTACCATATCCACCGAGGTTACTCCATTCTCCAGCAACATTGGCCCGGCCTCAATTGCATGCCGGATATTTTCAAAGCCCGGTATGGTTATTTCTGCATCCTGCTCAACCCGGATACCAACAGGAACCCTGTTTTCAGGAAAAGAAAGGGTCAACCCCACCGGGATGACTTTCACCGCTTCCCCCTTCCTGGTTTGAATGATCTCTTTGATGGTCCTTCCCGATAGACGCACGATTGTCCTTCCATCTCCAAAAATACTTTTTTCAGAATACATCAGATCATAATATGCAATTTCATTCCCCGGTTCCACCAGGTTATAATTTTTACTGGTAAGGACTATCATGTCCCCACCTATCTTTAGTGTAATCCCGTTATTGCATCCAACCCTCCTGATATCCGCACTCCCCTGGTTGTCAATAAACAATGCCGCTTTATTAAACAACGGTGGGCAATGACATGTTCCATCGGTAATGATTAGCCCCAGCGGAGAACCAATATAAGAACCGGGAAGTCCCAGTTTTCCTGCCAGTTCTGCATTCAGAATATATCCCCCGTTCCAGGCAAGCCGTACCTTTTTTCCGCTGGTAATTTCGAAATTCTTTACAAACTCCAATACCCGTACAGGTTTCTTCCTGGTACTTACAGCAGTGAAGTTCCATCGTTGTTCCCTGAGATTGATCTTTGCGTAAACGCCGTTATACGGATTGCCGTCGTCATACAACCCACTGATATACGCGCACTTAACAGGTCCGGGCGCCTTGTGTGCTTCATTCAGGCTTTTGATCACATGTATTACAGGTGATCCCCGCTCTTCTGCATCATCAGCAATTGCCCTCATTACGGCCTCCTCCCCGATCTTCTCTTTCAATGCACGGAACGCCTCGCCCTGCAAAGTCCTGTTCAGGTCATTTGCGGTTTGAATGGGTGTAGGATACGCCAGTGTTGGCCTTATACCCGCAGGTACATACTGGATATATCCGCTTCCCTCCGGAATTCCCATAATACTGGCGGAAAACGCAGTCTGCACACGCCCGATATGAAAGCGGTCCAGATTTACAAAATCTGTCATAAAAGCCGCGTGCCGCCGGTTAGTTAACAGGAAACCGCCCTTTTCCCGTATCTCTCTTAATATTTTAACAGGATATTCTCCAAGCAGGTTAAAGTGTATCCCCACACAAAGCTGTTGGGTTGGAATGATCTGTACCAGTGCAAACTCGTATAACAATTTCAACTCATTGGATAATCCACACCTGATGTAATCTTCAATTTCATTCCTGTTTAACTGCTTTCCGAGTCTTTTTTGCTGGGCAAATATATAAATAGGTGCAATTTCCCCCTTCTTCTCCTCCAGCAATTCCCGGGTAAGCTCCTTTTCTATGGGGAGCTGTAACCTGGACCGGATCGACTGTAACGCAAAAAATTCCAGCTCATACATGATAAATTCTCCCGGAAAGTAGGCAAAAGGAACATTGGTCTGCAATTTTTCAATTAATAATTCGCGGTTATCTATGGCCAGGTAATTGCTCGCAGACAATTGTAATAAAGCCAGGTTCCAGTCGGTGAAAAACTGGGTGCTTAAATTCACCTGTATATGTGGTTCCGGTTTTATGATTCTCAGGTATAATATATTTACCACACCCGTTAACTCCTGGAATGTGAATTTCTGGTACAGGTAATTGTTCCTGTTCCTGTGGCGGTAAGACATTGAATGGTCGTGACGAATCTCAACCTCCCCTTCTGTTATGTAAAACAGGTTGTTCACCGCATTAAAAAATATATCCAGCTTCTCTGTGGGTGTGGCCTGGGGGTCTGTCTCATCCCTGATTATTCCCATGGCAAAATAGAATATGCTTCCCCGTACTTTCTGTTGTTCTGATCTGAAAAAACTTGGATCAATCAACGATTTGAGCATCAGCATAAAGGAGAGCCTTCCGTATCCTGGCAGGTAATGACGGTTCTTTTTACGGATCAGAAATTCCAGATCCGGGTTACTGAAAGAAATTTCTTTCTCAAAATCCTTCAACGCCTTTCCCGCCTCACTCCTTTCATGTGTCTCCGGTTGTAATTGAGTATGAAGCTTTCTCACAATCAGATTAATATTCTCCCCAAGCGCATGCATGCTGTACCTGCGCTCAACCACGCGCTTATTATGCATTGTTTCGGAAGTAAACTTATGAGGGAAAAAGACGCGTTCTATAATAGTACTGACGATCCTCTTGCTTATTTTCTTGCCCCTGAACTCAAAAACCTTCAATCGTTCACTTTCTCCCAGATGTTCCCCTATTACTTCGGAATATACCTCTTCCGGGTCATATCTCCTGCAAAAAATCGGGGTGCCACACGCCGTCGCCTCGATGATCGGAAGGCCCCTGCCCTCTGTTTTGCTTGGCAGCAGAATAAGGGAAGCGATATTGTACAGATCGGGAATTTCAATGGGTTGTTCAAATCTTTCCAGAAAGGAATTCTTATCCAGCTCGCCCAGCAAAAACGCCAGGAATATGCGGTTTCTGAACTCTTCGGGAATCTCCCCCAGCAATTCTCCAAATCTTTTAACAAGCTTTTTATAATAGTCGAAATGGCCGGACGCAATGGGCCCGCTTATCAGCAACGTGATTTTCAGATTAGGTGTCGTGATCAACCTGTTCCTGATGTCCTGATTTTCCAGAATTTTTAAAAGAAGGCTGAATCCCAGCTCTATTCTTTTTCTCGAGATAATCCGTGTAGGTTGTAAAAAGATAATGTTTTCAGCAATAAATTTTTCAATCGGTCCGGTTTTGTTGCCAATCAGTATAGGCTTGGGATTAGCCTCCGATACAAGTTCCCCGCTCTCCACATCATCAACTGAATATGAAACTAGCCTTTCTCTGTAACGCGCAAGGATCGTTTCAAACTGTATAATGGCGTTAATGTTTCTCCTTTTATCCTTTTTGCTGAACACAGAGGTGTCAACTGCCGTGCCAATTCCCAGGACACGTGCCGGATTGTGCCCCTTATACCGTATCAGGTAATCTGACTGCGTCCTGTTAATATTTACATTGATCCAGTATTTTGACTCCCACGGATAGATTAGTTCTATAATCGAAAAAATCTCTCCCAGGTGGGCGTTCGTAAAGAAGAAATCCCTCGGTCCCTTTTTCAGTCCCTTTGCTTTTTTATCAAACTTGCTGTGGCCCCCTTCAAAGTAAAAATCATGGTTGTTGTTGATTACCGGTATGTGCAAAAATTCAGATAATATTACCAGGGCAATGGCGGCCGCTACATTCCCGGGATTTGAACAAATGTTCACCAAATACAGCTGGGCTATTTTTTGCTTTTCAATATAATTTCCCAGTTTTTCAATGATCCGTAATGTCTGGCTCCATAGTTTAATAATCAAATCATTGTATGTGGCGCTTCCCCTTTCTAATTCAGTCAAAAAAAAGCTTTCGTAAAGATCCCATTCATTGAACCCCTGCAGTTCACCAATGGTGTGCTTTCTGTAGCGGCTGCTGATCAGTGTTTCAGATTTGTTTTTAAATGCACCACCAATATAATGGATCGGTATTCCCGGATAATTCTTTTCGAACAGGCTGGCATATTTTCCGATTTCCACTGTAACCCCATCTACCATGTAATGAAAAGTAATAAATCCCAGCCCTCCTCTGTTCAACCGATCTGAAAAGTCAGGGAAACTTTCCCACTTGCCTCGTTCGTCATGCTCGTTTTGCTCCCTGAACCTGTCTATGAATAATCCCAGGTCAAACCAGCTTCTAATCTCCTCTTCCCGCAACATTTTGAGAAGTGTTTTTGTGTTTAATTTGCCTTTCATATTGCAGGGGGTGTTATATTTATACTCAGAAAGCAACGGAATTTAATAAATTCTATCTTTACAATCAATTTTCTTATGATGGAAATACAAACCCGGAGAGGATTGTTCCTTACGATCCTCTGTGCAATGATTATCTTAATCCTGAGTATCTTGCCCTCTGACCTGGCTGGCGAGCAACCGCGATTCTACTTCAGCGGTATGGATAAAATCATCCATGGTATCATGTATGGCACTTTCGCCCTGTTGGTATTGAACCTCTATTTTAAACTTTACCACTTCAAAGTCATACCCGTGGTCCTGATGTTGATGGGTGTGTGGGGTTACTCTATCATTATGGAGCTTGTCCAGCATTTCTTTGTAGAATCCAGGTCGGCAGAATTCCATGATATACTGGCAAATCTGGCTGGCATACTGGTGGGTGCGGCGCTGATTATCACCCATAGAAAGTTCAGATCCTGATCCGGCCACTGTCTCTCTTAAATTCAGTGGACAGATCCCTGATGGTCTGATTAAAGAAAAAGTTTTTTAATTCCTTTCTTACCGAAGTTATCTGGTCATGAATCCCACATGGTTCATCATCAGAACACTTGGTCGTTCTCACCAGACAGGTATCAAAAATATCGGAACCGTCAACAATTTCAACAATGTCCATTAATGAAATATCTTCAGCGGGACGTCCAAGGCTAAATCCTCCATGCGGCCCTTTTGTAGAAATCAGGATCTTTTTCCGTACAAGGGATTGTAATATTTTTCCCAGAAATGGTGAAGGAATATCAAGCTTTTCAGACACCTCTTTGATGCCAATCCTTTTCTGAGCTGTAGAAAATACCGAAAGATAAACCACTGCCCTGATGGCGTATTTACATGTATTTGATAACATAAGTTATAAATCAATTTTTCTTATTCGTTTTTCGTGCCGCTCCCCCTCAAATTCTTCCTTGAGGAATATGTCTACTATTCTCTTTGCAAGTTCAATATCAATATATCGTGCAGGTAATGAACATATATTGGCATCATTGTGCCTTCTGGCCATCCTGGCAATTTCTTCATTCCAGCATATTGCTCCCCTTACCCCTTTGTGTTTATTCGTGGTCATGCTAATTCCGTTGGCTGATCCGCACAATGAAATACCACGAGGATAGGATCCTTCACTAATGAGTTTTCCTAATTTGTGTCCGAAGTCGGGATAATCAACTGCATCATTGCTGTCTGTGCCAATATCATAAAATTCAATGCCCCTTGATTCAAGGTGCCGTTTCAGCGCACTTTTCATTTCAAAACCGGCATGATCACTGGTTATAACAATTGGAAGGTTTGTACTCATTGAATTGTAAATAATTAATATATGCTGTTCTAACGATTTCTGCTTTGTCCTTCTTCGCGGAATGCTAAGAAGGATAAATATATCCATTATCTTATCCGGGTCAGAAGATTAACAAAAATAGTGTTAATTTGTTGTTAATTGCTTTTAATAGCTATTCAAAAAAAACAGTTGCAAAATATATATTTATTTCATCATAATTAATTTTGAAAACAAATCAAATAAATGATCCGTTTTTTATGTGTAAGAATTGAACAATCTTTTAACATGAATTGCCCTTTTTTGAGGCTAGTTGTTTTTTAACAAAACGATATTAACAACCGGTGAATAATATCTCTAAATAACAGAATATCAAAACAGATTGGTCTGTAAATTTGTTAACTTATTGTTACTTTGAACTGCATAATTTTTGTGGAGGTGAGTTGCGTGCTTTTTCTCAACACAATTAACCGGATAACATCATCATCATATTAGATTTAATTTTAAAATATAATAATATTGATTTTATGAAGACTGTTGATAACATAAAAACTGATAAGGGTTACGTTGAGATGGATATTGATGTGTCAGTTGATATTATTGAAGAGATCAACAAAATGCGTAAACAGAAAAATGCAGTTATACTTGCTCACTATTACCAGGAAAGCGAAGTACAGGATATTGCAGATTTTGTAGGTGATAGCCTTGATCTTTCAAGAAAAGCAGCTGTAACTGATGCTGACATCATAGTTTTTGCCGGGGTGCATTTCATGGCAGAAACAGCCAAAATACTATCCCCTTCCAAAAAGGTATTAATACCGGATATGATGGCCGGATGCTCACTGGCCGATTCTTGTCCTCCCGATGCATTCGCTGAATTTAAAAATAAATATCCTGACCACACGGTGGTTTCTTATGTGAATACAACGGCTGAAATTAAAGCTTTGACCGATATCGTTTGTACTTCAACAAATGCATTTCATATTATAAACAGTCTTCCTGAGGATGAAAAAATTATCTTTGCTCCGGATAGAAACCTGGGTAATTATATAAAAAGTATTACAGGCAGGGATATGATTATCTGGGATGGGGCGTGCCATGTACATGAAGAATTCAGCCTGGAAAGAATTCTTGAGCTGAAGAATGAATTCAAGGATGCAAAGATTATTGCACATCCAGAATGTGAGAAACCCGTTATTATAGTGGCCGATCATGTGGGTTCAACCTCATCTCTGCTTAAATTCACCAGGGATGATGTAGGAAAAACTTTTATTGTTGCCACGGAATCCGGTATATTGCATCAAATGCGCCTGGCCAGTCCGCACAAGAATTTTATTGCTGCACCACCCAAGGATTCCACATGTGCCTGTAATGATTGTAAATTTATGAAACTGATTACCTTAAAGAAAATTTATAATACACTCAAATACGAACTTCCGGAAATCACCATGGAAGAAGGGTTACGAAAAAAAGCAGAAGTATCCATCAGAAGAATGTTGAATATTTCAGATAAACTTGGACTCTAGACAAATGATATACCTGAATAACATAAGGTATTTTTTAGCGTGCACGTTACTGATATTATTGTCTTTTTTATTGCCAGTCAGTGCGTTGGCTCAGTTAGAGGTGGAAAACGGACCGGTAAAAATATACTATCCGAACGGACAGGTGTCCAGTGAAGGTTTTGTAAAAGATGGAAAACCAGATGGATTCTGGAAAACATATTATGTAACCGGAGTATTGAAATCGGAAGGTAAAAGAACTAATTTACTGCTTGACAGTACCTGGAATTTTTATAATCAATCAGGAGAATTGGTTGAAGTTATCAATTACCAACTTGGAAAAAGGAGTGGGTATACGATGAGGTATAGTTATGATAATCCACAATTACCTGGTGAAAGAACACTTCTTTCCAAAGAGTTATATATTAATGATAAAAAACAGGGAAATTCATTCTATTATTATAATACCGGAGAATTGAAGGAACTTGTATATTACGTAAATGGTGAAAAGGAGGGGTATGCAAAGGAGTTTGGAAAGGACAGTACGGTTATTACCCTGAAACAATATAAAGATAATTATCTCATTAGCAGGGAACGGATTAACAGAACAGATACCGATGGATTAAAGCAGGGCATGTATAAAGAATTTTATGCAGACGGAGATGTTAAAAGAGAAGTGAATTACCTGGATGATGAATTGCATGGATATTACAGGGAGTATGATTCAAATGGTAAAATAAAACATACATTAAGATATGAAAGAGGGGCGGTTGTTGAAGAGATTGATGAAGAAGCCCAGGAAATTATAGACTTCAGGAGAACTTATGATGAACAGGGAAGAATTATATTTTCAGGTGGCTACATTGAAGGCGTTCCCCTAGGTATACATCGATATTTCGATACAAACGGAACTGTAATTAATTCCCATATTTACAACGAA
This sequence comes from Bacteroidales bacterium, assembly GCA_040880545.1. Classification (GTDB taxonomy): domain Bacteria; phylum Bacteroidota; class Bacteroidia; order Bacteroidales; genus M55B112. The sequence goes on from JBBDIE010000186.1 coordinate 18,419, forward strand.
AGGGGAATCAAGGTTTCGGAAGGTATTGTTGATGAACAGGGAAGAAAAAGGGGCGAGTGGAAAGATTTTTATGAAAGCGGGGAATTAAGGGCTTCAGGAAATTACAGTAATAACAGACAGCAAGGTCCGTGGTCCTACTATTTCAGGAACGGTACAATTGAACAAAGAGGAAACTATCTCACTGGTAGATTCGATGGAAATTGGATGTGGTATTACGAAAACGGAGAATTATGGAGGGAAGAATCATTTTTCAACGGAAGAGAGGATGGTTATTCAATGGAGTATGACAGGAATGGAAATGTAATTGCGGAAGGCAACTATATAAGTGGAGAAAAAGATGGTAAATGGATATACAAGGGAGAAGATCATAAAGAGGAGGGAGAATACATTATGGGTTTGAGAGAGGGAAAATGGACCTATTATTATGCAGACGGAACTAAAAAATTCGAAGGAAATTATGTACTGGGTCAACCAGACGGAAGACAGATTTATTATTATGAGGACGGAAAGATTAAAGCAGAACAGTTTTATCACGCCGGAATCAGGGACAAAATCTGGAGAAAATATGATGAATTGGGGAATTTAGAAATAGCAATTACATACAGGGAGAATCGTGAATTAAGGATCAATGGAGTAAGAGTTCAACTGCCCGAAAGCGACGTAAAAGTAATCAGATAGATGGAAAACAGAGAAGATTTCGATTTCAGGGAAGACTCCCTGGAAGAAAAGGATAAGGAATTTGACAGACAGTTAAGACCCTTGTCATTCAGCGATTTCAGCGGGCAGAAAAAAATCACGGACAATCTGAAGGTGTTCGTAAAAGCCGCCAATTTAAGAGATGAGGCATTGGATCATGTGCTTTTGCATGGCCCTCCCGGTCTGGGAAAAACAACCCTGGCAAATATCATTGCAAATGAACTTGATGTAAACATTAAAACTACCTCAGGACCGGTATTGGATAAACCCGGGGATCTGGCAGGATTACTTACAGGACTTGAAGAGGGAGATGTACTTTTTATAGATGAAATTCACCGCCTCTCCCCCATCGTGGAAGAGTATCTCTACTCGGCCATGGAAGATTATAAAATTGATATTTTGATTGATAAAGGTCCGTCAGCCAGATCAGTACAACTTACGCTGAATCCTTTTACACTAATTGGGGCCACCACGAGATCTGGTTTGTTAACAGGTCCGCTCAGGGCCAGGTTTGGAATTAATTCCCTGCTTGAATATTATGATTTCGATATTCTCGAAGGAATCGTAAACAGGTCGGCATCTATACTGGAAGTAAAAATTGAAACCCAGGCCGCAAAAGAAATCGCATCCAGAAGCAGGGGTACGCCAAGAATTGCCAATGCTTTGTTACGCAGAATCAGAGATTTTGCCCAGGTGAAAGGTACAGGAGTAATCGATCTGGAAATAACCAGATATGGACTGGAAGCACTCAATATAGACAAATCGGGTTTGGATGAGATGGATAATAAAATACTTTCAACGATCATCGATAAATTTAAGGGTGGGCCGGTCGGAATAACAACGATTGCTACTGCTGTAGGAGAGGAGGCTGGTACAATAGAAGAGGTTTACGAGCCATTTTTAATTAAGGAAGGATACATAAAGAGAACACCCAGGGGGCGGGAAGCAACTGAAATTGCGTACGTGCATCTGGGCAAATATAAAGGGGATCAGAGCCTGTTATTTTGATATTTGTATTATATTTGAACTGAAAATTAAAGCAACCCAAAATGAAAGATCTTCTTAAGAACCTGGGAATCATTAGCATTGTTGCAGGAGTTGTTATATTAAGTCTCGCGGTTTTTAGAGAAACACAAACCAATGCAAAAATGGCAGTAAGTCTTGTGCTTGTTGTTGTTGGATTACTTGGACATATTATTTTGAATAAATATATTGAGTAATAAGTTGTTTTTCCTTAATATAGGTTCATGATCCTGGAATGTCCGGGATTTTTCTTTTTAGTTCCGTCTTGTCTCCGGAGACTTCACATAGTGAACATTTTACCGTTTGATTTGATATTACTGTCGTATACAATGAAAACCAAACAACTATCTGTTAGCAAAGCATAAACTATAACTATTTAATTATCATATAATTAAAAAACTTATATATGAAACAAAAATTAGATGTTGATTTTTTGGGGGGAATGGCTTTTGAAACTGAATTGAACGGTCATAAGATCTATATTGACGCAGACGAATCCAATGGGGGTAAAAACACTGGTCCCCGGCCGAAACAGTTTATGATGGTAGCCCTGGCAGGGTGCACCGGAATGGATGTGGTGTCCATACTCAGGAAAATGAGGGTTGAATACGATTCATTGAGTATTGGTATAGAAGCGGAATTAGATGAAGAATTTCCAAAGCCATATACGGCCATGAAAGTGGTTTTTAAATTTGAAGGAAAGGAGCTTCCTGAAGATAAAATAAAGAAGGCTGTAAATCTGTCAAAAGAGAGATATTGTGGGGTTTCGGCCAATTACAGAGATTCATTTCCTGTTAGCCACGAAATAATCCTGAACGGAACAGTTGTTTAGTTCGTGGCTGTCCATAATGTCCTATATCTACGAAGTTAA